>CAYUZZ010000008.1:0-18356 GCA_964449505.1 uncultured Hyphomicrobiales bacterium
CCAAATCCAGCATCCACATTATCAAATAACCAATAATATTGAATAATATGAACATCCAATACTCTTTACGACGTGCCCTTCCGTCAAAATCAGCATAATGCTTAAAGCACTTTAAATACCAATCCATAACATTGCTCCCTAAAGTTGAAAATCTTGGTGGCAAATCTAATAAATTAATAATTAATAAACAAAATTATTATCTAAAAGCTTAATTTTATTATCTTCTTAAAATAACAAATTCTGTTCTCCTATTTTTGGCTCGACCTTCCATAGTGTCGTTATCGAATATTGGGTTAGAATCCCCAAATCCTTTTGAAATTACCCGTGATTCACTTATCCCTTCTTTTATTAATGCTTGTCTTACAGCATCAGCTCTCAACTGCGATAATTTCTTGTTATACTCTGGGTCACCTGTTCTATTATTTGAATCGGTATGCCCTCGCAATTCTATCTGCATTCCGGGGTATAATTTCATCATGCTAACTACTCTACTGATTGCCTTCTTAGATTCTGATTTAATGGTTGATTTATCTGTATCAAAATAAACCTGCAGCAGATTTATAAAACCAACATCCGGTAGGTTATTCACAGATACGGTATCACTGATAGTTTGATTATCAAGGCACATCGACAGTACTATTTTGTGGTCACCATATTCGGGTTGTTCAAATTCTACCACATAGAAATATTCAAATTTTTTATAAATATCCTCGAATGCTAATTTAAATTCATCTTTCTCATAAATATGATGATATAGCCCGTTTGTTCCTTTTGAATATTGTTCCATATATCCCTCGTTTATTCCATATCCAAAATCAACTGCACATAGCGTTACATTATTCTCACTTGCTTTTTTAATTACAGAATCAACTGAGTAGGCTGATGAATTGTCGTAACCATCGGTAAATATTATTACTACTTTTTCCATTGTTGCATCGGCTTTTGATACCTCGTCGATTGCTTTCATGGCAGCATCGGCAACTGCGGTAAATCCACCAAATCCCTCCAATCCATCTACTTTTAGCGATGATTGTAGAAGTGATTGTGATGTTGTGAGCGGGGATTCTAAAGATACATTATTATCGTATTTGATAATAGTAATTGCATCGTCCGGTTTTTTATTCTTGATTAATTCCAGGGCTGCTTCCTGGCAACTGATGGCTCTTTCTGTGCCCATAGAACCGCTGTGGTCCATCACTAATGCTATCGATAGTGGCTTTCGGTCTTTTATAGTGCTTTCTCGTATTTTCATATTTTCGAAAGGCACTTCAACGCCATTTGTGATTATTATTCCCTTACACCATTTCTTTATCCAATCGGTTGCTGCAGCACCAGACATAAAGTATGAACCATCATCGATAAAATGAACTCTCATAGTAATTTTATCACTATTTTTGGTATCAATTTTCGATATAATTACTTTTGGCTCGCTTAGTTTATGACTCTTTACATTGCGTACGTCTTTTATAAATTGTGGTTTATGATTGGCTGGCGGTGGTAAATCTGGCAATACAGATTCACCACTTAAATTGAACTGACAGGACTGTGTAAAAATTGACAAAGTCGCCAATAAGATAATAAGTTTAAATAATTGCATAAATATTATGTTAAAATAATTAATAAATTTGTTCAATCTAAAAATGTAAAATTAACATAAAACTATGAAATTAGAAAATAGATTATTAATTTATCTGGATATTTGGATAATACAAATAATGTGTCTATCCAACAGACTTATTTAACATCTGTTTTGCATGTATTAATACCAAAAATAGCCCATAATGGACAGAATCCCATAGCAGCGGTGGCAAAAGGAACTATGGCTATCAAACCCCACCAAGACTGAAAAGCAATGCCTAAAACAGCAATTATAAGTCCGACTACTATTCTGACAATAAAATCAAGTTTACCAATATTTTTTTTCATTACATTACCAATTAGTTATATACATTCTTTATAAACTAAGAAATAAATATATTATTTTATTATTATTTTAATTAATACCAATTTTTTGTTGATTCAATTAATATAAACTCGAATGTCACTTGCCTCTGACCTTCTTTGAGGGCGATTTAACGGGAATAGTACAACATAACAGACATTTCCCTCCCCCCGTCAGATTCGTAACCACTCTATCAAAGAGTGAATATTTTGTGAGATGTAAACTAATAAAAAATAAACAACAACTTATTTATTAAATAATGCTTGTTTGAGTACATCTTGGTTTATCCATCCAATTAGATAGAATTTTTAGCCCCTTTGTAGTAATAATTGATTCTGGGTGGTATTGTACGCCACGCAAATTATATTTCTTGTGCCGTATCGACATTATTACACTCTCCGTATCTGAAGATGTTACATTGAAACAATCAGGCAAATCCTTAGCATCGACTGCCCATGAGTGATACAAACCTACATCAATATCAGAAATATCCTTATAAAGTAGCTCATTATCACAAACATTAACTAATCTCATATCTATGCCATGTCTTGGTTTGTTCAAATTATACAAGCTAGCCCCATAAGCCATTGCTATTGCTTGATGACCAAGGCATACTCCAAGAATATCTTTACTGTCAGAATATTTTAAAATAAAGTCGATTAGCTTTGGATTTTCGTCTGGCAAGCCTGGTCCTGGAGAAAGTATTATTTTTTGATATTTATCACAATGTATGTTAGAAATATCATCTATGTTTATAATGACTGGTTTGTAGTCAAGAAATTTGATATATTGTGCCAAATTGTATGTGAATGAGTCGTTATTGTCGATTATCAAAACTTCACTACTCATAAATAAAATGTCTCCGTAAATATCTTTTTCTTAAATATACAGGATTTGCTTCGAGCTTGTAAACGATAGGTACGGGCTGTTTGTAAGATACAGCCCGATTATCAAGACCTGATATTGAGAAATAAAATGCCATTATTATGGTTAGTGCCAGCTTTTTCATTTTTTGATAACATACAGGAACTTCCGCTTCCCTAATTTAATTAATCTTTTTTCAGTTAAATTAATTAGTGAGTATGGGTCGCAAATTCTTTCACTATCTAAATACACTCCACCTTGTTCGATTAATCTTCGTGATTCTTTTTTTGATGGTGACAAATTAGTGGCAGCCAGCAAATCCAATATCAACATTTCATTTGCATCTGTTTCCAAAATAAATTCATCTATTTGGTCAGGAATATCTTTTTTAACAAATATCCTCTCAAATTCTTCGAATGCGGCTTCTGCAGCATCAGTGGAATGATATAATTCAACGATTTTCTTAGCAGTTTCCACTTTTGCATTTCTTGGATGCAATGCCCCAGATTTTAAACCCTCTTCTGCATTAGCTATCTGTTCACTATTATAAAAGGCTCCATATTGCATATATCTTGTAATAACATTATCGGGAATAGACATTACTTTGCCAAATATTTCGCGAGGACTATCGGTAAGAGCAATATAATTGTCGAGTGATTTTGACATTTTCTGAACTCCGTCAGTGCCCTCAAGAATTGGCATCGTAAGGATACATTGCGACTCTATCCCATAAGCTTTTTGAATTTCTCTACCAACTAACAAATTAAATTTTTGATCGGTTCCACCAAGCTCCACATCTGATTTGATAGCAACCGAATCCATTGCTTGTGCCAATGGATACAGCAATTCGTGAACGCTTATAGGTATGCCGGATTTATATCTCTGATTGAAATCTTCTCTTTCCAATAACTGAGCAACTGTATATTTCGAGCTAAGTTTAATAACATCATTGAAGAACATTTTGTTGAGCCATTCTGAATTATATCTTACTTCCAGCCGGTCAGCTCTTAGAATAATTGTTGCCTGTTGCAAATATGACTGCCCATTAATTCTGGTATCTTCGATTGTTAGTTGCGGTCTGGTTTTTGATTTACCTGTTGGATCGCCTATCATAGCAGTAAAATCACCTATGATTAGGATAGCATGATGCCCCAAATCCTGAAACTGACGCATCTTGTGCAATACAACAGCGTGTCCGATATGCAAATCTGGACGACTTGGGTCTGCACCCAATTTGATTATAAGCGGTTTCTTTAGTTTTATTGAATTTTCTAACTTTTTTAATAACTCATCCTCGGGCAAAATATCAACGGCGCCCTGCCTGATTAAATCCATTTGTTCGTTAACGCTTGCAAACATAATTCATTACTATAAATATAAAAATATATTAACGGTTTATCTGAATAATATTGAATTAATTAACTACAAAAATTGATTTATCATCAATTCGTTACCACTATTTCAAGTGCTGAAGTATTATATGAGTCATTTATCTGGCTTGGATAGTGAAATATAACTCAATAGGAAGCAAAAAAAAATCCTTCCAGTCAAAAACTTAGAAGGATTAAGGTGTTTTATGAAAATTTTCTTAATTTATATCTTGTGCCACGAATGGTACAAGAGCCAAATGTCTTGCATATTTGATTGCTTTGGCAATTTGTCTCTGCTGAAAAGCAGAAACCCCAGTAATTCTTCTAGGAAGCATTTTACCTTGGTCATTAGTAAACTTGGTTAAAAATTTAGCATCTAAATAATCAACAACTCTTTGATCTTTCAGAGGGTTTGGTTTCTTTTTAACTACTTTTTTGTTTTGTTTAAAAGTAGAACCAGTTTGCATTGGATGTATAGCACCATTGTTCATTATTTAGTTCTCCTTGATTCCATAATTTCTTTTGCACGTTGAAATCTCTTATTGAATCTGTCAACACGACCAGCTGTATCAACCAATACTTGTTTACCTGTAAAAAACGGATGGGACTTTGAATCAATTTCAAGAACCATTTTGTCGGTTTTGTAACAAGAACGGGTTTTAAATATCGAACCGTCTGTCATAACTACATCAATTGTATGATAATATGGATGAATTCCTTTTTTCATATCTTTGTTAATTTCCTTTATTTACTAATATCAACTTTTTCTACTTGACTAATATCGTCCAATTTTACAAATTGCTCAACAAATTTGATACCGCCATCGGCACTCTTGAAACCTTTGATTACTTTAACTACCGGTTTCACTTCTTCTTTTTTCTTTTTAATTTTGTCGCCAAACGTTTGAGTCTTAGCCATTTTATTATTTCACTTACAATGTTTTGTAAAATTACTGAACTACAAAAATAATACTTTTTTGGATATTGCCAAAATTTATTTTTTCAAAGCTTCAATTTTATCAATTCCATCTTCAGGGCACTTTTGATGAATTTTGTATGATGCCGATAGAGTAGTGATAGGGACTGCCATTAGCCTTTCTCTTGCTATTAGACAACCGCAAACCCTGCAAATTCCATAAGTTTTGTTTTTAATTCGTTCCAATGCATCTTCTAATTTTTTGATATATTCGTGGATACGCTGTATTTGGGCATAAGTTTTCTCTTTTTCCTGTGCTTCAGAGCCTTGCTCGCCCATGTGCATCGAATAAATCATGCTTTCTTCTGCAATGTCAAAACTTGTCAAATCATCCAGTCGTTCTTTCAACATTCTTAATTCTTCCAAAGCAGATACTTTTTCGTGTTGAATTACCCCAGTAAATTCTTGTAACTCGTTATCGGAATATCTGGCACTTGTTACCATCACTGCAGGTGCTTCCACAATAGTTTCTTTCTTCACCACAGCTTTGTCAGCTATTATTTCTCGTTCTGAGATTTTTGGCTTAACTTGTGTTTTCTCAGATTCTAATACAATCTTAGTTAGCTCAGTTTTGATTACTTCAGCAGCCTTAGTACTCTTGGGAATGGCTTTTGATACAGATTGACCTTTTGGAGCAACTTTCACTGGCTCTGTTTTAATTACTTCAGCAGCCTTAGTACTCTTGGGAGTGGCTTTTGATACAGATTGACCTTTTGGAGCAACTTTCACTGGCTCTGTTTTGATTACTTCAGCAGCCTTAGTACTCTTGGGAGTGGCTTTTGATACAGATTTGCTTCCTGATTTATTACTCGAAGTACTCTTATTGTCAGGATTGGCAATAATTTTAACTTCTTTCTTAGGCTCGTGAGCTGTAACAGGCTTTGCTTTTACTTTAGGTTCAACATTTTCGATCGCCTTAGTATCAGGCTTACTTATTGCCTTTTTTACTGGTTTCGAAACAGATTTTGTCTTAATGGATTCAGTATCCTTATTGTCATTTTTCGACTTCGTCTGAATAATTTTCTCAACTTCTTTTATTTTCTTTGCCATAATTTAATATTCCCAATTATATTTGCATCTTTTTTGAACATAAAGTTTTTATAAACTCCAAGTATAATACAATCTTGTTAATTAAACAAGTTATTTTTTAAATTCTACAAACAATCAACCTAATTATTTTGTCATTAATTTCAATTTCATTATAATTTAGAGGATTTTCTTCAAATGTAACAGAAACAGCCAATATTTCATTCTTTATATATTCAGATTTATTAAGAATAGCATTCTTAAACTTATCCTCGGCATTAAATTTCACTTCAATTTTGTCTAATACTTCAAAATCCATATCCTTACGCATATTCTGAATTTTGCTAATAAATTCGCGAGCAATCCCTTCGTTTATCAAATCATCATCAAGTGTGGTATCGAGAGCAACAGTTATTCCGTCTTCGGAGGCTACCAACCATCCTTCGATATCTTCGCTAATTATTTCAATATCTTCAAGCAAAATATCATAATTAATATCATTCATTGAAATAGCAAGTTTGCCGCTATTTTCTAAAGAAATAATTTGGTCATTTTTCAAATTTTTAATGGCATTGGCAACGTCTTGTGTTGATTTACCAAACTTCTTACCTATCACTTTAAAATTAGGTCTTGCAGATTTTCTTATTATGCTGTTTGATTCATCGTCAATATACTCGATTCCTTTAACGTTTATTTCTTCGATAATTACGTTTTCTACTTTCTGGATATCACGTCTAAACTGAGGATTGACAACCGGGATTAAAATTCTACGAAGTGGCTGTCTAACTTTCAAGTTTGATTTTTCACGTAGGAATCTGGTTAAAGAAGTAATTTTCTGTGCCAAATTCATTCTTCTCTCCAACTCGGGGTCAATTAATGATTTGTCGGCTAAAGGCAAATCGTTCAAATGAATTGATACGGGTTCGGATTCAGATTTTAGTCTTTGATAGAAGTCTTCGCTTATAAAAGGTGCGATAGGTGCCACTAATTTTATAACATTCATCAATACTTCCTTCAGAGTCTGATAAGCAGCAATTTTATCATTATCCTTATCACCCTTCCAAAATCTACGACGATTGCGACGTATATACCAATTAGAAAGCTCGTAAATTACAAAATCCTGAATAGCGCGGGGTGCTTTGGTAAGCTCATAATTATTCATATTTTGAGTAAATTCGTCTATCAATGTGTTCACTCTTGAGATTATCCACCTATCTATTTCAGGTCTGTCAGAAACTTCAACAAATTCTTCATTGCCAGTAAACTCATCTATATTAGCATAAAGAGTAAAGAAGGCATAAGTATTGGTGAGTGATCTTAAGAAATCAGAAATCACTGTTTTTGCTATGTCTTCCTCATTGAACTTAGTTGTTTTCCAAGGTGGATTATTTACAAATAGATACCACCGGACTGCGTCGGCACCATATTTCTCCATCAAATGAAAGGGATCGACAGTATTGCCAAGTCTCTTTGACATTTTCACGCCGTTTTTGTCGAGTATTAATTCATTAACAACAATATTTTTGAATGCTGGTTTATCGAATAGGGCACATGCTATATTATGTAAAGTATAGAACCATCCTCTAGTTTGATCAATACCTTCTGCAATAAAATCACCGGGAAAAATTTTATGGAATAATTCCTGATTCTCAAATGGGTAATGAAGTTGAGCAAAGGGCATAGAACCTGAGTCGAACCATACGTCAATTACTTCATGAACGCGGTGATATTTATTTCCATTTTTGATGAAGATTATATTATCAACAAAGGGGCGATGAAGGTCAATTTCGAGCCCACATTCTGAAACAGGGACTTCAGTTCCGTCAGGCATCACATATAATCCTTGTTTCAATTCTTCGATAGAACCGATGGCATAATAGTCTTCCTTATTATTTACATTCACCCAAATAGGCAGTGGAGTTCCCCAATAGCGGTCACGCGACAATGACCATTCCTTAACTTCTTCCAACCAATTGCCAAATCTACCCTCGCCAATTTCGGGTGGTTGCCAGTTAATTTCCTTATTGCGTGCAATCATCTTGTCTTTGTAAACAGGAGATTTGATAAACCAAGATTCACGGGCGTAATACATAATCGGGTTGCCAGTTCGCCAGCAATGTGGATAGCTGTGAACATAGTCGTTATTGGAACGATATATTTTGTCTAAATACTTCAGTTCGATTACAATATCCTTGTCAGCACCTTCTTCGTTATGGTCGTCATATTCAAAATTTTTGATTGCCCTACCGGCATAAACACCCATATCATCGGTAAAATGTCCGTTAGGTGTAACAGGTTGCAAAAATGGAATATCAAAAAGTTTAGACATTTGATAATCATCTTCGCCAAAGGCAGGCGCCAAATGAACTATTCCAGAGCCGTCTTCTGTAGAAACAAAATCTCCAGGCAGCACTGTTAAGGAATCTTTAAATTTATTTTTATCAATTTTAGCATAGGGCATCATTTGCTCGTAACTTGTACCAATAATTTCTTGACCCTTGAATTCAGCCAGTATTGTGTATTCTCCATCTAAAGCTGATAATCTTGATTTGGCAAGTACAAGTCGGTCGGTAAGAATTTCATCTTTTTGCTTGCGGATGTTTTCTACCAACACATAATCTATATTTTTCCCAATTGCCAGTGCAACGTTGGATAGTAATGTCCAGGGAGTGGTTGTCCATACCAGCAACTGAGAATTTTCTATTTCTTTTTTTGGTGATGATGTTACTTTAAGTTTAAGGTAGCAATTAGGGTCTCTAACGTCCTTGTATCCCAATGAAAGTTCATGGGAACTAAGTGGAGTTTCGATAGTGGGTGACTGTGGCACCACTTTAAAACCACGATAAATAAGTCCTTTAGAAAAGAATTCTTTCAGAGCCCACCAAATTGATTCTATATAGTTATTGGTGCAGGTAATATATGCTTCGTCAAGGTCAACCCAATAGCCCATACGGTTTGTAAGATATCTCCAACCCAAATCTTTATCTATATTATCATAAACAAGAGCCTTGCATGCAGAATTAAATTTTCCTATTCCATAAGCATCAATCTCCGATTTGTCTCTTAAGCCCAATTGTTTTTCCATGGCAATTTCGACGGGCAAACCGTGTGTGTCCCATCCGGCTTGACGTCTTACAAAATATCCTTGCATGGTTTTATATCTGCAAATTGTATCTTTAATAGACCTTGCCATTAAATGATGTACACCCGGATTACCGTTTACAGTTGGCGGACCTTCATAAAAACTATAATATGGCGAATCCTTTCGCCATTCTAAAGATTTCTCAAAAACTTTGTTATCGTCCCAAAACTTCAACACTTCGTGCTCAATATCAGGATACGACAACTTTTCGGGTAATGGCTTAAACATTTCAGAATACCTTAAAATACTTTTTATTATAATAGGATGCAAAAAAACGTTTTACGTTCATTCAAATTTTTTATTTTTGAAAGATTAAGAATGTTACTTTCTTAGAATGTAACTTTTTATAGTAGTAAAACGTATTATTATAAAAATTTTGTTATTATGAGGGTGTATAATGGGTAATCTAAAAATCTCCTTAATTGCGTTAATTGCATTAGTCTTTATGACTAATAGTTTAGTAAGCCAATCAATTGCCGGCTTCGATCTTTCCAAAAAAATTCCAATGAAAAGTGAAGTTAAAACAGGCAAATTGGCAAATGGGTTAACTTATTTTGTTTTGGAAAACAAAAAACCAGAAAACAGAGCCGAGCTCCAAATTGTTATCAACGCTGGCTCAACTTTCGAAGATGATGACCAGAAAGGGTTAGCTCATTTTATTGAACACATGTGCTTCAATGGTACTGAGAATTTTCCTAAAAATGAACTGATTAGTTTCTTGGAATCAACAGGTATGAGATTTGGTGCAGACGTAAATGCAAGCACCGGTTTCGACAGAACTTATTACACACTTACAATTCCATTAGATAAACCCGGTTTGTTAGATAAAGGTTTGCAAGTATTGGAAGACTGGTTGGACGGTACAAGCTTTGATGCCGATGAAATTGAAAAAGAAAGAGGTGTGATAATCGAGGAATGGCGACTACGTGGGACTGCTGACTTCCGTACTTTTATGAAACATTTCCCTAAAGTGGCTTTTGGTTCTATTTACAAAGATAGGATGCCAATAGGTGATACAGCTATTATCCGTCATGCTCCTAAAGAAGCATTTACAAGATTTTATGACCGTTGGTATAGACCGGAAATTGCTGCAATTATAGCTGTTGGTGATTTCAAATCAGACGAGGTTATCGCATTGATTACAAAGAAATTCTCTGTATCGGGCAAACCTGGCTCTATGCCTACTAAACCAAACTTGAATGTACCTTATAATCATCCTCCTATGGTTTCTATTGCAAAGGATGCTGAACTTCAGATGCCTAACATATCACTTATGTACAAACATGCACCGGAATTACGTGGTACTTACGGAGAGTACAGAAATAATTTAGTCCAAAATATCTATAATGCCGCTCTTAATTTAAGACTTCAGGAGATTGCCCGTAAACCAGAACCTCCATTTTTATTTGCGGGCGGTGGTTATGGTGGAACAGGTTTTCTTGGTGACCTGAATGCTCTTAATTTAGTAGTTATTCCAAAGTCCGATAACATTATCAAAGGTTACGAAACCTTGCTAACAGAAGCATTCAGAATTCATAAGCATGGTATTACAAAATCGGAAATGGAAAGAGCTAAAACCGAAATGCTTAGCAATATGGAAACTGCTTTTAACGAAAAAGATAAAGTTGAATCTGCAAACCATGCACAGGAATTATACCGTCATTTCTATGATGGTGAATCGGTACCTGGTATCAATAAAGAATATGAATTAACAAAAACATTTTTACCCACTATTACCATCGAAGAAGTAAATCAATTTGCTCAGGGCTTGATTCGTGAAGAAGGCTTGGTGATTACTGTTAGTGCTCCTGACAAGGAGGGTATTAAGGTACCAACTGAAGATGAAATTATCGCATCTTACAGAAAAATTGAAAATAGTGATATAGAAGCATATATGGATGTTGATTCCGACAAACCACTTTTGACTAAGCTACCCACTGCTGGCACAATCAAATCCAAAAAAGAAATTAAAGAAATTGGGGCAACAGAATTAGTTTTATCAAATGGTATCAAGGTAATTTTGAAACCAACAGATTTTAAAAATGATGAAATTAATATGAGTTCTTTTGCTTGGGGTGGCAATTCTACCGTAGCTGATGCTGATTATTACTCTGCTGCTGCTGCGTCTTCAATTGTTAATCAATCCGGATTGGGTGATTTTGACCAAACTTCTTTAATTAAAAAAATGACTGGCAAGCAAGTAAGTGTTTATTCTTATATAAGTGAATTAACCCAAGGTATGGGCGGTTCTTCAACTGTTAAGGACTTGGAAACATTTTTCCAAATGCTTTACCTTGAATTTACTGCTCCAAGAAGAGACGAAGATGCATTCAAATCTGTCAAAAGTAAAATGCTTGACCAAGTTATGAATAGTGGATTAGACCCCAACAGTGTGTTCAGAGATACCATTAATGCTGTTATGGGTGGTCAAAATTTCCGTAGAATGCCATGGACAGAAGAATCAATTGAACAAATCAATCTTGACAAAGCTTACAATTTCTATAAACAAAAATTTGCCAATGCTGGTGGATTTACATTTACTTTCGTAGGTAGCTTCAAAGTTGAGGATTTGGAAAATTATATTAAACTATATGTTGCTTCCTTGCCAACCGGTAATTCTGACAAATGGAAGGATGTAGGCATTAAAGCTCCCACTAATGCCTTCAAAAAGGTCGTTAATAAAGGTTTTGAACCAAAAAGTTCAGTCAGATTGGTTATCAATGGTGATTTTGAATTCAAAAGAGAAAATAGATTTGCAATTTCAGCACTAATCGAAGTTTTAAATATTAGATTAAGAGAAGTGATTCGTGAAGATAAAGGTGGAGTTTATGGAATTTATGCAAGACCTAACTTTACTCAGTATCCTAAATCGGGATATACTATTAATGTTGGATTTGGAACTGGTCCTGACAGGGCAGAAGAATTAATTTCGGCTGCAAAAGATGTGATTGCAGAAGTAAAAGCCGGAAAATTTGATGAAACTTATATTGAAAAAGTTCAAGCAATCTTAAACCGTGAATACGAAACTAACAAGATGGAGAACAATTATTGGTTGAGTGTTATTAATCAGTATTTAACATACTCCGAGCCACTGACTCAAATAAACGATTATCCCAATTTCGTAAAGAAAATCAGCAAAGATTATATAGTTTCAGCAGCTAATAAATATCTTAACATGGATAGTTTCAAAGAATTTATCTTGATGCCAGAAGAATAGGCAGTTCTGTTTTTTATTTAAAATCAGGGGCAAAATATGCCCCTTTTTTATTTTCCTAAAATCATTAAATACCATTTTAGTTATTTTAGTTTTCTTAACATTTCAATTATATATTTTTGGTACAAAATGAGCAATTTGTTAAATTTAAAAATTATATTTATGGGGACTCCTGAGTTTGCTGTGCCCTCGTTGGTGGCAATAAACGAAAAATATGGAGTTAAGGCTGTGGTAACAGTTCCTGATAAACCCAAAGGCAGAGGTCTGACTATGAAAGGCTCTCCCGTAAAAGAAAAAGCCCTGGAGCTTGGCATTGAAGTGCTGCAACCTGCTAAGTTGAAAGATGTTGATTTTTTAGATAAAATAAGGGAAATCGAACCCGATATAATTGTTGTGATAGCTTTCAGAATTTTACCCAAAGAGTTATATTCTATACCAAAGCTTTGCTCTTTTAATATTCATGGCAGTCTATTACCCAAATACCGTGGTGCCGCCCCTATAAATTGGGCAATAATCAATGGCGAAAATCAAAGTGGACTTACTTCGTTCATCTTACAGGAAAAAGTGGATACTGGCAATTTGCTACTTCAATACAAAATGGATTTGAGTGATGGAATGACAGCAGGGGAATTGCACGATAAGTTGATGCCCGAAGCTGCAAATCTTAGTTTGAAAACTATCGATATGATATTAAGTGAAAACTACACCACTTTTCCACAGGATGACAACATGACTTCACCTGCACCTAAAATTTTCAAGGAACATTGCAAAATAAATTGGCAAATGGAATCTATTAATGTACGTAACCTTATCAATGGATTATCACCATATCCAGCGGCTTTCACCGTCATTGATGGCAAGCAGTATAAAATTACAAAAGTTAGGATAAATTATAATTTGCTTGTAAAGGTCAATCAATTTATTATCAAAGAAGGTAATTTATTAATTGGTACTAAAGATTTTCCAATCGAAGTATTAGAAATTCAAGCAGAGAATAAAAAAGCAATGCCAATCAGAGATTTTCTTAACGGCTGGCGGGGCAAACAACAAGGAATTGTAGAGTAGGAATTATTCCTCTGCTACTACAAATTTATCAACAAATTCCTCAGGTATATTTGCAATAAATCTTGAGGGTTCGCTAAGCACAATTCCACTTTCCCTGTCGTAGATATTAATTGGATAAGTGATTATCAGGTGGTCTTTGGCTCTGGTTGCAGCCACATAAAACAAACGCCTTTCTTCCTCCATAGTATCTATATTTTCGCTTGCTTTAGCTGATGGAAACTTACCTTCCAATGCCCAAATTATAAACACTACTTTCCATTCTAACCCTTTAGAACTATGAATAGTTGATATGGTAAGCAACTCATCATCCTTCGATTCGGGTGTTAGTTCCGAAACAGATTCTACGGGTGGTTCCAATGCAATATCATTCAACAAATCTTCGATATTTTCGTATCTCTCAGCAATATTCAGATAAGTTTCAATATCACGCCAACGTTTTTGCCAGTCATCATACTTGTGCTGAAGAATTGAGCGGTAACGTTCCGAAATAAGTGTACATTTATCACTGACCGATGATTGGGAGTGTTTTAGTTGGTTCAGAAATGCAAATAAATCTTTCACAGATTGGCTTTGTCTTCCAACATCAATATTATCAAAATTGTTCAATGAAATTTGATTGTTTGTGATTTGCACCAAAATTTTATTTGCTTTGCTTGGTCCTATCCCTTCCATCAACAACAACAATCTCTGCCAACTGAGAGCATCGTTGGGATTGTACAAAATTCTGAGATATGCAATCATATCTTTGATATGTGCTGTTTCGATAAATTTAATGCCACCAAATTTAACAAAAGGAATGTTTGCTCGCTCCAACTCAATTTCTAAATCGAAGGAATGAAACCCACTTCTCACCAAAACAGCCATTTCGTTCAGAGGTATTCCTGTTTCGCGGAATTCAAGTATTTGTTGTGCAATTACTAACGACTGCTCTCTTTCGCCTTTTGTCATTATGATTACAGGTAAATCAGATTCGACCCTTTTTGAATATAGCGATTTCTCGTATTTAAAAAATGCCTCATTAATTATTATATTGGTTAAATCAAGTATTTGTTGTGAACTACGATAATTTTCCTCAATTTTATAAATTTTACAATCCTGAAATGATTGCGGAAAAAACATGATGTTTTGATAATTAGCCCCCCTGAAGGAGTAAATACTTTGTGCATCATCACCAACAGCCATTACATTTTGCTTCTCTCCAGCAAGATACATGCAAATTTCATATTGAAGACGATTGGAATCCTGATACTCGTCAATCATAACAAATCTGTATTTATTATTTATTTCTTTTCTAGCGGTTGGTGATTCTTTTAATAATTTCAGAAGATTCAGCAACAAATCATCGTAATCCATCAAATTGTATTTTTGTTTATATTCATCATACATCAAAAAAATTTGGCTGATTTGGTCTGTATAATCATCAAACCATGGGTAATTCTCTTCGATATATTCCTGATATCTACTGACTGTATTTTTTGATAAACTATATATTTTCTGCAAAGTAACTTTTGTTGGAAACCTTTTTGTAGATTTTTCGTTAATATATCTATTCCTGACATAATTGATAGCATCTTCGGAATCACTTTGGTCGATGATATTAAAAGTTCTTTGATAGTTTATTAGTTCGGCATACTTGCGTAGAATTTGGGTGGCAAAGGAATGGAAAGTACCGCCTGATACATTTTCACATCTACCATCGAGTAGTTGCGAGGCTCTTCGTAGCATTTCACGAGAAGATTTACGGGTAAAGGTAAGCAAAAGTATTGATTCTGGTGTTTCGCCATCTTCTATTAACCTTGCTACTCTATAAACGAGTGTCCTTGTTTTGCCTGTGCCAGCACCTGCAATTACCAATGCAGCACCGTCATTATGCATAACGGCATCGTACTGTGCCTTGTTTAAGTCTAATTCGTAATTTAATTTATAAATACCGGTCTTTTTTTCTTGATTTAAAACCTGTTTCTTTAATACAATTTTTTTCAATGTAAAACTTTTATATTCTATAACATTCAAATACTAATGGAGGATTAAATGTTTAATTATTTTCGAGTTATTTTCATTGTGCTAATTTTTGGCTTTACCTTTGCTCAATCTCAGTCTTTGATTACTCCAGTGACAATGAGTAAAAACCTTGAATCAGCACGCTCCGAGGCAAAGGGAAGCGGTCTTTTGGACCCAAAATTAATAGCCGTACTTACTGCCAATCAGGAATTAGATTACTTAGGGCAGAAAATCAGTGTTGCCTTCGACTTAGAAAGCGGAAAAAGTGGAATGTGGATTTATGTTTTTATCGATAATAGTGCTACAAAGCAAGTTTATGGTGTTCTTTCCTTTCAGACATTTGTAGGACCTCAATTTATAGATATTCCTACCGAAAATTTAAGTATTGAAAATTTTTCAACATCAGTATTTTTAGATGATTTTGCATATATGGGCAGTGAAGAAGTTATAAAAATAATTAAAGAAAATTCTGATTTTGTCGATTATTACAGCAACAATACTCCGCTAGATGCTTTTTCGGTTGCCTTGTTTTCTAGTTTGGGAAGTGAGGGTTTGTTGGATAACCAGCCATATTGGGGTTTTGTTATGGTAAAGGGAGATAAAGTTAAGATGTGTAGCGTTCATGCAATCGATGCAACTTCTGTATGTTCTCCTGATATAATTAATTCTATTAATAATGATAATATGAAAAATAGCATAAGTGCTTATCCTAATCCGGCAGAAGATGTAATCGATGTAGATGATTTTTATATCAATGGTGGGTTTGATGTATATGATGTGTATGGTCGCAAGATAGAAAACTTTGATTATTCATTAAAGCAAAATGGAATTACAATGAATATCAGCAATCTGTCAAGTGGTGTTTATTATCTTAGAACCAAACAGGATTATCTACTATTTATAAAAAAATAATATCTGCTATGTAATTAAATGTATATTTTTTTTACAAATGTTATTTAAATATAATATAATCGAAAGGGGGTAAATTAATCATATATCCTCTTTCTGATTTATTGATGGGTTTACCTGTCAGCAAACAATTTTTTTCCCCATTATTCTCACAATTATATTCCCAATTCAATTCATTAATACCTAAATTTATGGCAAGCACCAAATATTCGCCTGACTGGTTGACAAATCTTTTGAACATAATCAAATTATCGCTGTCAGTTTCAATTAATTCAACTAATTTTTTCTCCAGATCATTAGAGCTATAGATGAATTTGCTAAAAATAGAATTGATATTGCTAATAAATCCAATCATATCTTCATCAATAGTCCAATTCATAGCTTTTGCAGAAAACAAGGGCAATTGGTCAGCTTGAAATCTCTTAATCTGTTCATCATCAAATCCAAGTCCCGTATTAACAGGGTTTGTCTCGAATAATTCGAAGCCGTTATGAATAAATGTGATTGATGGAAGAAATTTGTTAATCAGGTAGGAGCATTTTGCAAAATTCCCTGCACCATATCTTGAAGCAGCTCTTGGTGTATTATGATTTTCGGGTGTCAGGAAAAAATTAATAGGAATTTCCAAATTCTGAAATTTTCTGATTAAATCTTTTATTTTCCATCCTATGTGGCTATCAAATGGCATATAGCCCACTACTGCATTATATCCTTCATTGCAGGATTTATTAGATAAAGAGAAATTCTCCTCCCAAAATACAAAGTCTGATTGTACTTGCCTTGCTTTTTCAACAATCTGTTTACGTAAATTAGATGGCAAAGCATGACCCATATCTAGCATAATACCATCTAATTTGAATTTTTTTATATAGTGAGGAATGATATTGGTAATAAATTCCCATAGCTCTGTATTGGCATTAGAGTCTTTTGCAAGGCGTTTGTCGTACATTCTTACAGTATTATAAGCAATATAATTAAAATCTTTGTGCTCGTATAATTTAAGATAAGTTACATCAGACCACAAGGGTTGCCTATCGTCAGGGGGCCAGTCTGCAAATGCACTTGGTATTACAATTTCAGTCTTCCCATTATTTATCAAACCGATTATTTTCTGCTCTACTCTCGCTAATTTAGCAGGAGATTTAGTAAACATTTTTTTGTAAATATCGTGCGGTTCTTGCAAATTGGTAAAATCTTCAGCTGAAATTTTATCGTTTATTAGAGCAAGTTCATTAGAAGTAAAAATTGGAGGTCCAAACTGGTTCTCATTCTTGGTATCATTAGTTCTTTCGTTTATCTTGGCTTTAATCCAATAATACCATTCCGGATGTTCCAAAGCAATATCAGAATCCACACTTGAAGTACGAAATACAAATTCACTAATAAATTTCATATTTAATAAATGAACCGCCTCGGAAAATGCTGCCATTTCAATTTCTGCACCTAATTCAAGTACCGGTTCGGACAGTGTAGGTTCAATTAAATAATGATTTCTAATAGCATAAGGCGAGCCCAGATTGCCTTTCTTCCTGTCAATTCCAATACTGGTAACAGGCAATAAATAGATAGTATTACAGGATAATTGATGAATATATGGCAATAAGGCAATAGCCTTAAGGAAAGTCCCTGTTCCTCGAAATCCTGGGAAGTGTTCACTCAATAAGTCATTATCCTGAAAATGATCGAAAGTACCGGCATATCTAACAAATAAATTATATACAGAGGCATTATCCGACCAGTTACCAGATTTCCAGACCACAGGTTGCAATTTCTTGATTTCTTCAATTCGGTCTAAATAAAACTCGAAAGGGTTAACTTTGGCGATACCACTTCCGCTCCCAGTCCAAC
>CAYUZZ010000009.1:0-18230 GCA_964449505.1 uncultured Hyphomicrobiales bacterium
CATGCTTGGTAGTTTCTTCGATTTCTAAAATTCTAACGACATCAACTTTTGCATTATTGCGAATATCTTCTACTGCTTTTTTAGGTATTAATCCTAAATTAGCTTGTGCCTCACAAGCAAGTATTTCTATTTCGAGCCAAATTCTATACTTGTTTTCTTCACTCCAAATTTTACCCATATCAGGTAAAGTGTATCTTTCTACCATTTTTATTCCTCTTTAATTAATTTTCGTTTTAATGTTTACTTCGTTTAAATATAATGGGTTAAATTCAGATGCATTACTAAAGTTATGTTCTAAATATTGCTTGTTTGCTAATTGTACTTGCCATTCAGCCTTCAAATTATCATAAGTATCCAACTTATTGTAACATTCAAAATCCTTAGCTCCATTTCCTAACAGTATTTTATCATCAGTAATTTCCGCAATAATGTCGTCCTTGGTTTTAATCATTAAATCAGAATGACAATCCATAAGATTCAAATCGTACTTTTTATAATAATAATTATTATAATTTGATTTGATTAAGACAATTGCAAAAGTAAAATCTTTTTTAAAATTATTTGGAATAAAATTATTAAATATCAAATCATGGCTGGTTAATGGAATTAGTTTAATTTGGCTTCCAAACATTAGACCTTTAATAAATGCTGCACCAATTCTAAGACCTGTAAACGAGCCAGGACCAGCATTAATTGAAATGGCTTTAATATCATCAATTTCCAATTTTGAGTATTTTAATATATCCAAGGTCAATGAGGCTAGGGCTTTATCGTGGATATTTTTTTCAAAAATATTGAAAGAAGAGATCAGATTCCCATCATCGGAAATTGCCACACCACATGTTATTCCGGAAGTTTCGACCGATAAAATCATTTTATATCAACTCCAATGTTTTATTGATTTTCCAAATAAATTCAATTGCATCTTCCCTTGCATTCAAGGCAAATTCTAAAGTAAGTTTTGTTTTAGTTTGAATAAATTTGACATTTTCTAAGCTTGAAATATAATCAATAATAAGGGGAAAAGCATTATCGTAGTAGTATTTTTTATCAAGTGGAGGAAAATCACAAACCAACTTATTTTTATTTACGGCAACTCTGACAAAGCCCGTTTTAAGAGCAGCAATTCTTAATTTTACGGCAAAAATTAAATTTTCGGCATCTGAAGGTAACTTACCGTATCTATCCTCTAGTTCTCTTATAATTTCTTTTAATTCATTTAAATTATCCAACTGGTATAATCTTTTATAAAAAGTAAATCTGTCAGTGTCGTTTTTGATATAATCTTTTGGAAATAAGGCATCTTTATCTATCTCAATCGAAACATCATCATTACGGAATGATTCATTTTTATCTTTTTCTGGTATTGAAAATATATCA
This sequence comes from uncultured Hyphomicrobiales bacterium, assembly GCA_964449505.1. Classification (GTDB taxonomy): domain Bacteria; phylum Bacteroidota; class Ignavibacteria; order Kapaibacteriales; family UBA2268; genus JBDHXE01. The sequence continues at coordinate 1,381 of CAYUZZ010000009.1, forward strand.
GCAAATTCATCTGTTTTCAATTCATAAACAGCTTCGTCAAGTATTTTATGAAACAGCTCAAAACCAATATCAATAATAAAACCACTCTGCTCTGCCCCCAACAAATTTCCAGCACCCCTTATCTCCAAATCTCTCATTGATAGCTGAAATCCACTTCCCAGCTCGGTAAACTCTTCTATTGCCTGAAGTCGTCTTAGAGCTTTGCCATTTAATTTATAAGTTTCTGGTATTATCAAATAACAATAAGCCTGTATATTGGTTCTGCCCACTCTACCTCGTAATTGATATAATTCGGCAAGTCCAAAATTTTGAGCCCGGTTGATGATTATAGTATTAGCGTTTGGAATATCAATCCCGGATTCTATAATTTTTGTTGCTAATAAAATTTGGAATTTATTCTCAATAAATCCTTCCATAACCTTTTCGAGTTCATGGGGTGGCATTTGTCCGTGAGCAGTTGTCATTTTACATTGTGGAACTAAATCTTGCAATTTCTTGGCAATTTTATCCAAATCTTCAACCTTGTCTGATACAAAGAATACCTGACCACCGCGGTTAATTTCCAATTCTATTATTTCGATTACACTTTCATCATTCCATTCAAGTATTTCGGTAGTAACAGGCAACCTATTTCTGGGTGGTGTTTCCATGATGCTCAAGTCCCGGGCTCCCATTAGAGAGAAGTTCAATGTTCGGGGAATGGGTGTAGCAGTTAATGTTAGGGTGTCAATATTTTCTTTTATTTGTCTTAACTTTTCCTTTGCAGATACACCAAATCTATGCTCCTCATCTATCACCAACAATCCTAAATCTTTAAATTTTATATCCTTACTTAGTAGTCGGTGGGTACCAATTAGTATGTCTAATTTCCCATTGGATAGATTATCTACAATGGTTTGCTGTTGCATTTTATTTCTAAACCTTGAAATAACTTCGATATTAACCGGAAACTTAGCAAACCTGTCTTTGAACGACATAAAATGCTGTTGTGCAAGTATGGTTGTTGGCACTAGAACTGCAACTTGTTTACTTGATTGAACTGCCTTGAAAGCTGCGCGAATGGCAACTTCTGTTTTACCAAAGCCGACGTCTCCACAAACCAGTCTGTCCATTGGAGCAGTGGATTCCATATCGGATTTAATTTCTTCGGTTGTTCGCGACTGGTCGGGGGTATCCTCGTAAATAAATGATGCTTCAAATTCTTTCTGCATAAGATTATCGTAGGGATAGGCATAACCTTTTGCCATCTTTCTGATTGAGTATAGTTTAATCAAATCTCGGGCAATATCTTTTAGACGGTTTTTGGTCCTTGCCTTTTTTCGCAGCCATTCGGTGCTTCCTAATTTTGACAATACTGGAGTTGAGCCTTCTTGTGCTGCATATTTCGAAATTTTATTGATGTAGTTTACATTTACATATAGAAAGTCACCATCAGCAAATTTTAGTTTAACGCAATCCTGTTTATTATTGCTAATTTCTACGGTTTTAAAACCATCAAATAAACCAATACCCTTGTCTTCGTGAACTATATAGTCCCCAATTTTCAAGTCCTGTAATTCTCTTAAAGTGAGTGCTTTGGAGCTTTTATTCTTTTTGGTATCGCGTGCTCTACTTCTGTCAAATAACTGATGCTCTGTAAAGAGAATTAATTTGTAATCCTGCCAAATAAATCCATTGGAGTATGAACGTTCCGACCATATTACTGATTCGAAAAATGAGTCTTTATAATCTGATATTAAATCATCTTTCAAACCAGATTCCTGGAGTAATTTTGAAATAATATCCTTTAATCTATCTAAATGAATTTTTGTATCAGCGGTTAAAATAATCGTGTAACCTTCAGTATAATATTTAATTAAATCATAAACAGCATTTTTAATTGATGAACTGTATGATGATTGTTGCTTGGTTTGAAAGTTTATGTCAGATTTGTCAAATGAATTAAGTGTAATTTTATTGAAATTTTCATAAAGTAAAGCAGTGTCTTGGTCTAGCTCTGGTAAAGTCTGAAATTCCTGAAAAATAACGAAGTCATTATTTAAATACTCAAAAACTGAACAATTGTCATTCTCTGAAAAAAGCGAAGAAATGAACTCAACATTATCATACTCTTTTATGCTCCTTTGGGATAATGTTTCAAATTGCCTTATAGATTCAATTGTATCACCCCAGAAGTCTAACCTAAGGGGATTATCCCAACCAATTGGGAAAAGGTCCACAATCCCACCTCGAATTGAAATTTCACCCTGATTGGAGACATAGTCTTTTCTTTCAAATCCATTAAGCATTAATTCCTTAACAAAAGTATCAAAGTTTACATTCTGATTTCGTTTTAGTCTTATTTTGCTTGAAATTACACTTTTAGGATTAGGCATTTTGACATTAAGAAGGTTAACATTTAAAATAATGATAGAACTTTCTTTATCATGATATTTGGTTAGTCCTTCAACTAACCAATCAAGACTATTATTTAGGTTGTCAACTTTCGATTTGAAAGTATATTTGGGCTCTTTAATTATACTTACATTTTCATTTTCAATTAACTGGAGCAAATCTTGATAATATTCATCAGCGTTTTCGTTATCGTTAGTTATCAGCAAAATGTAAGGATAAATGTTCTTATAAAGTGAAGATACAAAAAAACTTTTTGAGCTACCTGCAAGATATTTTACGAATAATTCTTTTTTGTTATTTTTTTTAAAAGCAGTACTGATATTTTTTAAAAGCTGATTTATTTTTTTGTTATTGGTAAATTCTGTCATGCCTTAGTTCACTATTTGATAAAATAATCTTTATATTTATATTCGAAATTTCCTTGACTAGCATCTCTCAGCCTCAGTAATACATTGATACCATTATCTGTTTCTTCTTTTTCAATTATTTCAGTGCTGTCATAAATGAATGGAAGGAGTTCCATTTTTGTATATGGTATCATCAATTTATAGATTCTACTACTTTGATTGTAAACATCTGTCATTTTTTGAAGAAGTGTTGTGATATTTAAGCTTTTCAGGGCAGATATAGGAACATAATCATTATATTCACCAGCTAATTGAGACATAAAATCTATATTTTCTACCATATCAATTTTATTGAATACCATAATCACAGGTATATTTTTAATTTTCAAAGATTCGAGTGTTTCGTTAACAGTAATAATATGGTCCCTGAAGAATGGATTACTAACATCAATTACATGGATTAATACATCAGCTTCGCTTGCTTCAGCTAAGGTGCTTCTAAATGATGCAACAAGATGGGTGGGTAACTTTCTGATAAATCCAACGGTATCCGACAGCAGAGCTTTCAATCCCGATGGCAATTCAAATTGTCTAACTGTGGTGTCTAATGTTGCAAAAAGTTTATCCTCAATATATACATCACTATCACTTAGCAACTTCATCAAAGTTGATTTTCCGGTATTTGTATAACCGACCAAAGCAAAACGTGGCATTTGAGATCTATTCTTACGTTGCAGTTCTCTTTGTTTATCAATATCTTTTAATTTTGCCTTTAACTGCTGAATCTGTACTCTTATCATTCTTCTATCAGATTCTATCTGCGTTTCACCAGGACCTTTGGTACCGATACCGCCAAATTGTTTGGATAAATGTGTCCACATTCTGGTTAATCGAGGTAACAAATACTGCAACTGAGCAAGTGCAACCTGTGTTTTAGCTTCATTCGAGCGAGCTCTTTTAGAAAATATATCCAATATCAAACCCGATCTGTCAATTACTTTTATTTCGAAAGCCTTTTCCAAATTTCTGGTTTGAACTGGGGACAAATCATCATCGAAAATTGCTAAAGCAATTTCATTTTCTATGATAAAAGTTTTTATTTCTTGCACTTTACCTGAACCAATTTGAGTGGCGCCGATAGGTTTTTCCAGCTCTTGTGTAAACTCACCTATGATTTCCGCTCCAGCTGTCTCTGCCAAAAACTTCAATTCGTCTATATGTTCGGAAGCAATTGTCCTTGAAAATCCCTTTCTGAAAAGCCCTACACTAATAGCCCTTTCTGGTTTTAAAATTAAATCTGGCAACTAATCCACCTATAATATTAACTAATTCTTAAAATAAATTATTTAAGTTTGTAAATGTAAATTTGTTTTGAAACAATTACTTTTTTATGGACGAATTAAACTTAAGTATAGATAAAATATTTAGAAGCAAACGCAAAACTTTGTCGATGGAAATTAATAGAGATGGTGATTTGATTGTAAAAGCACCCATTGGTATTAGTAAAGATAATATTATAAACTTTGTAAAGAGTAAATCAAAATGGGTGAAAGACAAGCAAAATGAAGCACTGAGGAAAAAGCTTGAAATAGATAATCTTTCTGGTAAAAAATTTCTTTTTTTTGGAAATTTTATCGAAATTAATTTTGAAGATATTGGAAAATTAGTGCTTCAATACGAAAATGGGCATCTTTTCATTAATTCTAAATACGAACCAAACTACAAGCAATTGCTAAAATATTGGTTGAAAAAGAATGCTAAAAATTATCTTACTGTCCGTACCATTGAACTTGCCAGAGTTTATAATTTTAATATTAAAAACGTCAAAATTTCGGACGCTTTACATAGATGGGGTTCGTGTAGCAGCAAGGGTAATATTAATCTTAATTGGCGACTTATAATGACCGATAAATCAATTTCCGATTATGTTATTGTCCACGAATTGGCACACACAATGCAAATGAATCATAGTTATGCTTTTTGGCAAATTGTGGAAAAAATTATTCCAGAATATAAATATCAAAAAATTAGACTTAAAGAAATTTCTCATTTGTTAGATTTATAAATTTTCAATTTAATTTATTATGAAAAAGTTTTTAATACTTATCCTTTTATGTAGCAGTTTAGCTGCATTTTCTAAGCACCCATTAATCCAGAGCGGTCCAATGTTGGGGTATGCCGATATTAGGGAAGCATTGCTTTGGGTACAAACAACTCAGTCTGCTGAAGTTTACTTTAAATATTATGAAACTGGAAATACATCTAAGGTATATCAAACAGACAAGTTTAATACTCAAAAGACAAATTCTTTTATTGCAAAGTTAATTGCAGATTCTGTTGAATCAGGGAAAAATTATACTTATGAAGTTTTTATTAACGGTGAAAAATCAGATTTTGATTATAATTTAGATTTTAACACACCCTTAAATTGGCGATGGAAAACTGAACCACCTAATTTTAAATTTGCATTAGGCAGTTGTTTCTTTATCAATGATGCCAAATATGACAGAGTAGGCAAACCCTATGGTGGTGAATATTTTATCGCGAATTCGATATTGGAAAAAAAACCAGAATTTATGGTTTGGTTGGGGGATAATGTATATTTGAGGGAGGGTGACTGGAATACCCGAACAGGAATATACTACCGATGGACTAATTCCAGATCCGTTCCTGAATTACAAGCCTTACTTGCATCAGTTCATCATTATGGAATTTGGGATGACCATGATTATGGTCCTGATAATGCTGATCGTTCATTTTGGAACAAATCTGCCACAAAAGATGCTTTTATTGATTTTAGTGGTAATCCGCAAGGAATTTATCAAAATACGGGAATAACTTTTAAATTTGAATGGGGTGATTGTGATTTCTTTATGATGGATAATCGTTGGTTTAGGGCACCAGATAATGATTCATCAAAGGATAAAGATTATTTGGGAAAAAATCAATTACGGTGGTTGATTGATAATTTATTATATAGCCCTGCAAAGTTTAAATTTGTTTGTATTGGTGGGCAAGTGTTAAATCCATTGCAAGTTATGGAAAATTACTCAAATTACACAAGCGAATTGAAAATATTACTAGATGCTATTAATAAATATAATATAAAGGGTATCGTATTTTTAACTGGTGACAGACATTATTCGGAACTTACTAAAATGAACCTTTCGGGTGGAACCAAAATTTTTGATTTTACATCATCTACACTCACCGCTGGAGAAAACAAATCTGGTTGTGTAGAGGATAATGCACTAAGGGTAGATGGTTCCTGTTTTGACAGTAGAAATTTTGGAATGATTGAAGTATCGGGACCGAAAAATGATAGAAAATTAAATTTAATTTTATTCGATAATAAAGGAAACGAAGTGTGGAATTATAAAATAAGCGAGAAAGACTTTTAATATGGAATATAAATATATTGGAACAATTACTGGTACACGTGGCTATTCTGGAGAGATGAGGGTTTCTGATTTACAATTTTCGATGATTGAGATAAAGGAAAATTCAAAAATCAGGATAGGATATTCTCTTAATTTTTCCAAAGAGGTCAATCTCAAAAAATGGAGACAGACAAGAAAGTCCGCAAAAATTGAAATTAAGGGAATTAATGACAACAAGCAAGCGGCAGACTTAATTGAAAGTGGTGTTTTCATCAAAGATGATGACATTAAAATTAAAACATTGATTGGCAATGATGTTCATTATCTAATGGGATATACAGCAATCGACAATATTAGTAAAGAAAAGATTGGAGAGATTGTTGATATTTTGGAGTTGCCTGCTAACGATGTAATAGTGATTGATATTGGTACAAAAAATATTCCTGTTCCTTACGTTGAGGAATTTATTAAATCCACCGATGAAGTTAATAAAATAATTTTTGTAGAGTTAGTTGATGGTTTGTCCAATTTATCAATGTAAACTGTAATGAAAAAAAGTTTGATAAGGATAGATATATTATCAGCGGTTCCAGAGATTATGGAGTCTGCTCTTAATGCCAGTATTTTAAAGATAGCCCGAGACAAAGGAATAGCAAAAATCCTGCTCCATAATCTTCATGATTACGCTTCTGATAAATTCAAACATATTGACGATTATCCCTACGGTGGTGCTGCTGGTATGATTATACAGTGTGAACCCCTATTCAAAGCAATTGAAACACTAAAATCAGAGAGGGATTACGATGAAATAATATTTATGGCTGCCGATGGAGAAAGGTTAAATCAATCTATTTGCAATGAACTTTCGCTTAATGGCAACATAATTATTATTGCTGGACATTACAAGGGTATTGATCAAAGGGTACGCGACTTCTTTGTTACGAGGGAAATATCGATTGGTGATTATGTATTGAGTGGGGGCGAACTTCCTTCAATCATTTTGGCTGATGCAATTGTAAGGCTACTTCCGGGAGTATTGGGTGATTTGGAATCTGCATTAGAGGATTCTTATCAGAATGATTTGTTGGAAGCTCCACAGTACACCAGACCAGCTATATTTAACAATTTGAAAGTACCTGATATATTATTATCAGGTGATAAAGCCAAAATTGAAAAGTGGAAACTCGAACAATCAATAGAAAAAACTAAGAATTTAAGACCAGATTTGTATGATAAATATATCAATGGTTAGTTTTTTCCTAAAAGAGAAATACCCTACAGTCAATCTAATATTTATTTGTAGCCAAATATTTGATTGATTCAACAATATTATAATCTACTGTAAAATTGCCAAAATTAGTTTCATCGTATTCCCTGTTGCCATGAAAATCAGAACCACCAGTTTCTAACAGCCAATATTGAGAGGCAACATAATGATAATACTTCACTTGTTCTTGGGAATGGGAAGGGTGATAAACTTCAATGCCATCGAGGCCTTGTTCTATAAAAGTATATAATGTGTTGGGATCGATATAATTTCTGGGATGAGCAATCACAGCAAGTCCCCCACTATTATTTATCAATGATATACAATTTTTAACAGAAAAAAGAGCTTTTGGCTGATACGCTGGGCAACCGTCACCTATTAATTTGATAAATGCCTCTTTCATAGTCGGAATCAGTCCATTTTTTACCAAAGCCTGAGCAATATGTGGGCGAGTTATTGGTGCAGCACCAGCTATGTCAAGTATATCCTGAAAGTCGATTTTATAACCAAACTCGTCAAGTTTCTTATGTATGTTTTTTGCCCTAAAATGACGAACGTTTCTATAATTTTTTAAATGTATTTGTAGGTTCTGATTATCTGGGTCTAAGTTATAGCCTAAGATATGGTATTCTTTTTCGTTCTCGTAACAACTGAATTCACAACCAATAATAACCTCTATATTGTGCTTGCCTGCAATTCTGCTTCCTTCAACCGCTCCATCTATTGTGTCGTGGTCGGTTATAGCAATAGCTTTCATTCCAAACGAACTTGCTTTGGTTAATAATTCATCGGGTGATAATATTCCGTCAGAATAATAAGTATGTGTATGTAAATCAGCTTTCATTTGTAATTCATTATATTTCTATTCTGAGTAAAATTCTAAAATTTTACTCAGTACATCTGCTAAAGGAATAATTTCTCTTGAATTATTTTGACGGAACTTAATTTCAGTTTTACTATCCTTCAAATTTTTGTTGCCTATAATAATCTGAATTGGAATACCTATCAGGTCCGCATCATTAAACTTAATACCCGCAGATTCATCTCTGTCATCATATAATACATCAATTTTATTTTCTATTAATAAATCATAAAGCTCTGAAGCAGCTTTTTTTACTTCTGGAAACTTATTTTCGTTTATTGCGATAATATGAACATCAAAAGGTGATATTGGGTTTTGCCAAATTAGCCCTTTTTCATCATAATGTTGCTCGATAAAGCAAGCAAGCACTCTTTCTACACCTATACCATAACTTCCCATAATAATGGGATATTCCTTACTTTCTGAATCTAAGAAAGTAGCATTTAATGCTTCTGAGTATTTAGTTCCTAATTTAAAAATATGTCCTAATTCAATTGCCTTCACCACACGAAGTTTTTCGCCAGAAATGGGACATGGTTCTCCGTCTTTTACAGTTCTAAAGTCAGCAAAATCATCGATTTTACAATCTCTGGTAAAATCTATATTTTTGAAATGGAAACCATCTTCGTTGGCACCACTCACCAAACCATTTGCATCTTTTAATAAATTATCTGCAAGCACTTTAATGGAAGATTTCAAATTAATGGGACCAATAGACCCGTGGTCTGCACCAGTAAATTTAGTCAATTCTTCTGAAACAGCTGGTCTGTAATTATTGGTTTTGAAATAGGATTGAAGTTTGGATTCATTCATCTCATCATTGCCACGCATAAAAATGAGAACAGGCTGCTCATCGACCATATAAACCACCGATTTAGCACAGCGTTCCTCTGGCAAATTAAATTGAACAATTAAATCATTGATTGTTTTAGCATTAGGGGTCGCATATTTTTCCAAAAGTAAATTTTCATCAAGTCTGGCAACCGGTTTTAATCCTGAGGTAGCTACTTCGATATTGGCGGCATAACCAGCATCACTTATGGCACAAGTATCTTCACCCGAATCTGATTCCACCATAAATTCCTGCGATTTACTCCCACCCATTGCACCGCTCGAAGCGCCAACCACAAAAAATTTAATATTACATCTTTCAAAGATTTTTTTGTAGGCATTATAATGCTTTTCGTAACTAATATCAAGCCCATCCCAAGATGTGTCTAACGAATATGCATCTTTCATTATAAATTGTCTGCCCCTAAGAACACCAGATTTTGGTCTTGCTTCGTTCCTGAATTTTGTCTGAATTTGATACCAGATTTGTGGCATATCTCGATATGATTTTATATGTTGGCGGGCATGAAAGGTAATTATTTCTTCGTGGGTAGGTGCCAAAACCAGTCCTTCCCTGTTTTTGATGTGGAACATTACGTCACCCATTGCCTCCACTCTACCCGTTTGCTCCCAAATTTCAATCGGATTAAGGGCAGGAAGTAAAAATTCCTGACCACCAATTTGATTCATTTCTTCACGTATTATGTTTATTATTTTGTTTAAAACTTTAAAACCCAAAGGTAAAAAAGAGAAAACTCCAGCAGCTAATTGCCTAACCAAGCCACTCCTAAGCATCAAAGCATGCGATGCAATTTGTGCTTCGGCAGGTGTTTCCTTCAAAGTAGGAATAAAATACTTAGATTGTTTCATATAAAAATATATTTCAGTTTTTTATTTCATAAAAAATACAAAATTTTAGATTTTGACGGTTTAGATTACTTTTTAATTCTTTTTTAGAATATTAATTAATAAATTCTGAATAAGTGCCAAATTGTCCGTAAATCCTGATTTTAATTTAAAATCAGTCTCTACAATACCAAAAATAGCATCCTCAATTTCTTGAGGAGTGTAGTTTCTACTACAAAAGAGATAATCCTGAAGCTGCCATTTCTGCATACCCATTTCTTTGGCAATTACATTTTCGTCTCCCGCAATTAATTTTAAGCCAATCAATTTATAAACATTTAAGAAAAACTTATTTAGTATTGCGATAATCAACATTTCTTGTCGGTCGTGTTCCAACATTTTCAAAGTAATTGTAAGACATTTTTGCAAGTCTCTTGCTGCAATGGATTTTTGAAGTTCAAAAACATTGTATTCTTTGGTAGTACCGGTTAAATTATGTATATCATCGTCGGTTATTTCTGTTCTGTCGTCAATAAAAAGTAATAATTTATCGATTTCTGAACTAATATCTCTTAGAGTGCTCTTTACCTGTATGGATAGTAATTCGGCAGCTTGTTTGCCAATGATTTTTCCTTTGAGCTTAATTCTTTTTTCAATCCATAAAGGGTAATCATTGTCATAAATTTTTGGAAACTCAACCCAAGAGTGTTTTTTTAAAATAATATCGAATGGAAATTTGGCATCTTTTAATTTGGCAATACCACTATCTGTTAAGTTTTTATTCTTCACAAATTTTGACAAGTCTTTTATTTTATCTATACTTGCGATTAAAATAAGTTGTGTACTTGAGAGTGGATTTTCCAAATATCTAAGGAATTTAATTTGTTCATCATTTTTTTTGTTAGACCTGCCGGTAAATAGCTTATCAAATCTTTTCACTATAACTGTTTTGCTTAGGTTTACCATCGGGTATCTTTCGCAAACATCAATTATTTTTAATAATGAAGTATCATCACCATCAAAAAAATCAGTATCATAGTTTGTATCTTGATTGATGCTAATTTCTGAAATAATTTGATTGAGAGCTTCATCAATCAAGAATTCTTCTTCCCCAAAAATCAAGTAGATGGGAATTTCAGTTCTTTTCTTTAAATAATCATCTATTGGAACCAGCATAATTTACTTGCTCGTTTCAATCAAAACATTGTAAATTTTCTTTAGAACGGTAGATGCCTCGAACGGTTTTATGATAAAACCACTTATTTTTAGTTTTGCTAAGTTAACTATCACACTTTCAAACCCCAATGCAGAGCAGATTACAACAGGTATGTTCTCAGTTTTTTCGTTGGATCTAATATGCCTAAGTGCAGTTTGTCCGTCCATTACAGGCATCTGCAAATCTAAGATAATAAGGTCAGGGTTCATATTTTCTATTATTTCGAACATTTCAGCGGGATTGTTTGCAGAAATAACTTTTGCTTTCAAAAATTTCTCAATGATTTTGGCAAGAAACTTTTGGTAAGCTTCTTCATCATCAACAATTAAAATAGTTTTATTTGAAAAATTGATATTTTTAATTTCTTCTTCTGTAAAATTATCTAACACCATTATATTTTCATGAGTATTATTTAATGACTAAAATTTTAGATGGCATTTCGCCATTTTCCATACATCTTCTTAAAGCTCTATACGACTCGGTAGTAATTCTCTCCCCTTTAGCAGCTATAAGCATTCCATAGTTAGTATAATAATCTTCGGCAAAAATCATACCTGGTTCTATAACATTCACAGGTAATTTGACAACCGTCTTCGAACCCATTGTTTGACGCTCTGTTTCAATAATTTCCGTAAAGATCTCTACTACTTTCTGCTCGAACAAAATATTCTTTTTCTTGTGAATATAATTCATAGTAGCGGCAAATCTGTCTTTGGAGCCTTCTATATAAGCATGAGCATTAGTAATTCCATTATTTGATTCAGTTCGCAACCTTTTGATTTTCGAAATTTGGTTATGATAATAATCAACAACTACAATTATCTTTGCTGCCGGATGAATATTATCCTTTGTTAAATGCTTTGGAAATCCTGAACCGTCTAATTTTTCATGATGTTGATAGACAATTTCGGCAACATTTTTGAATAATTTAGATTGCATAAGAATATTATAACCAAATTCGGTGTGCTTTGTGTAATTTAAGTACTCTTGTTGGGTCATTTCAGATGGAAATTTGAAAAGTAAAGTATCCTGAAAACCTAATTTTCCAATATCATGCAGTAGTCCAGCAACTTTTACTTCCATTACATCTACTTCATTCATGCCAAGTTGCTCTGCAATTAAAGAGGACTTGTCTGAAACAAATCTTGAGTGCCCTCCATCGTAAAACTTTTCAGTTGTTTCGGTGATAGTACCTAACAAGTGAATAAAATGGAAGTAATTATCAGCAAGCTTAGCACTTAGTTCGCTTACTAATGTTTCTAAATTATTTATCTCTGATTCATTAAAATCTTCCATTGAACAAAAATCTAATTAAAAAAACAACTTACAACAATATTCAACAACAAATATACATTTTTATTGTTAGTTTTGTATTCAAAAAATAATCATTATTGTAATAAAGAAACATGGCAGAAATAAAAAAAATTGGTATAATTACAAGTGGTGGCGATTGTGGTGGTCTGAATGCTGTTATCACAGGTGCTGCAAGAATGGCATATCACCTTGGAATAGAAACTTGTTTAATTCCGAACGGGTATGCAGGTTTGTACAATTTACAGCAAATAAATCCTGTTGTTATGGATTTTGGACGTGCTGATAAGATTCATTCAGGAATAGCTGGTTCGGAGGCGGGTCATTCCAGAGTGAAGATTAGCAAAATAAAAGACCCCGATAAATATAATATTATAATAAATGGGCTGAATAAACATAATATTGATGGTCTTATTATTGCTGGTGGCGACGATACGGGAAGTGTAGTAGTAGATTTAATAAGTCATGGAATAAATTGTATCCATGTACCAAAAACAATGGACCTTGATTTGCAGACTTATTCCGTGGGTGGCGATTCTACTATAAATAGAATTTCTAAATTTACGGATGAACTTAGAACTACAGGTTTAACTCACAATAGGGCTTTAATTATTGAGGTGTTTGGACGTTATTCCGGGCATACTGCTTTTCGTGGTGGACTTGGTGCTGATGCAGATTGTATTTTAATACCTGAAATCGAGGTTGATTACGAAGTCGTTTATCAACATTTTAAACAAACCTATGTTAATCGTTTAATGACAAGCGATGTAAAAGGTTCCACTTATATAATTGTTGCTGCAGAAGGGCTTAAAAATAAGGAAGGAAAGTTCTTTACCGATGATGGAGGTACTGATTCTTTTGGGCACAAGAGATTATCTGGTGGCGGTGCTTATATCAGAAGACAGTTGGAGCAATTTACTAAAAATGACGACTACTGGGAATTAGTTCTACGAAGAGAAGGTATTTATGTTGACGATATTTATATGTATCCTGAGATAAGAGAGGTTGCGCTTGGTCATTTGGTAAGAGCGGGATTCACAAGTGCTTATGATGTTACTTTTGGCAAGCAAGCGGGCGGTGGTGCAGTTATTTTGATGAAAAAAGGTATTTTTGGCGTTACTATTGTTGGTATTGAATCTGACGAAATTACTTATATACCTACTCAGTTAGCAATTAAACAAAGAAATGTCGAATTGGCTGAAGTTGCTTTCTATGAATCAATGGGTGTATGCTTTGGTAGAGAGCCCGAAGAATATAAACCTGTATTTAAAGAGCAGATTGGTAAAATTCACAGATATATGTAATTATAATCTTGGTAACGATATGTAGAAAGTGCTACCCTTTCCGGGTTCGCTTTCTACATTAATTTTTCCTTTATGAAGATCTATAAATTCCTTGCTTAGCAATAAACCCAAACCGGTAGATGGCTCCCCAGCGGTGCCTTCCCTCATCGTTTTCTTATTCAAAGTAAATAAATTATCTAAGATATCCGGACTCATTCCGATGCCTTCGTCTTTTATAATTATAATATCGAAATTATTTTCAGATTTATACGATATTTCGATTTTGCCATTATCTTTGGTAAATTTTATTGCATTTTGAATTATGTTCCGCAATATAGTATTCAACATTTGAGGGTCGAAAAAAGCGTCTATGCTTTCATCAATATTCGTTATAAGGGAGATTTTTTTGTTAGTGGCATTTATAGATAGTATACTTGTAATTTGGGAGATTATAAGATTGAGGTTATGTTTTTCGGGATTGAAAGTAAAGACATTCCTTTTAATTTTTGACCATTCAAGCAAATTTTCAAGTAATTTGTACAAGGATTCGGCTGATACCTGCATCTGTTTTACTATGTCGCTCAGTTCCTGAAGTGTAAAATTATTAAGGTCATCAGAAAATAACTTTATATAGTTGAGGAATCCAGAAAAGGCATTTTTTAAATCGTGTGTAATTATTGAGAAAAATTTATCCTTTTCGTGATTTGATGTTTGTAATTCGGTTTTTATTTCTATTAATTCATCGATTAATTTGTTTTTCTGTTGCAGATTTTGTTCTAATAATTGCTTTGTATCGATTAGTTCTTCAAACAATTTTTGGTTTCTGATTTCTTCAATTTTTCTCTCTGTAATATCAATACAGCTTGCCATAAATCCCTTTACTTTGCCGTCATCTTCTTTTATAGCGTTTGCATTGACAAGTACATGTATAATTTCACAATTTTTTTTGATAAATCTTAATTCGTATAATTCATTTATGCCGCGTTTACGAAAAATATTTCTCGTTTTCATTGATTCTTTGTCATCGTCCAAGTAGAGCATATCGAAAGCTGATTTAGCTATCAGTTCGCCTTTTTCATAGCCCACCAGTTCACAGAATTTTTCATTTACAAAAATGATGTTATCTTGTATATCTAATATAATTAGACCTTCCTGTAATTGATTATATAACAAATAAATGAAGTCAATTTCACTTAAATTTAAATTTCCTTCAAAATCATTTGTTTTGATTTTATTACCCTCAGCCATAAATCTGTTATAAATTTAAAGTACTAAAATAACTATAAATAAATAAATTATTTATATTAATTTCATAATAAGCTGTATATTTACTTTTTTAATTGAATTAATTTATTTATTAAATTGTGGGGTAGATAAATGTATAAATTTTCATTATTAATGATTTTTGTAATTTTAACAAGCTGTAAGCAAAAAGAAGGGAATAATATCGAGATGAAAGATAGCCAATTGATCATCAAAAAAGCTGATATCGACAATACTATCACTAAGTTATTGGAAAAATATACCGAACAATACAGGTTTAGAATTGAGAAGGGAGTTTCGCAAGTGGCAGCCTTTTGGCAATCAAAAGATGGTAGCGGTGAAGATTTTATACAGTATTGTTTGGATAATTTTGTAGCTGATTCTGTCAATTTAGACAAAGTATTTCATTCATTTGAAATGCACAACGAAAATGTGGAGGGCAATTTTGGAAATATGATTCTAAATCTTAGGTTTCCTGTTGATGTGGATAATGGCGAAGAGCCAACGGCACTCGATATGAAATTTGCTGCCTACAACCCTTCTGCTCATACTATGGATGATTACTTTGATAACAAAATTGCTTTTTATATTCTTCTTAATTTTCCGAATTATTCTTTGGTGGAAAAGAATAAATTGGGAGCACAATGGACAAGAAAAGAATGGGCAATGACACGTATTGGCGACATATTTATTTCGAGAGTACCTGCAAATTTGCTACAAAAATATTCAGAAATAAATGCTGAAGCTGATAATTATATAAGTAATTATAATATATTAATGGGCAACGTTATTGATGCTGAGAATAAAGTTACTTTTCCAAAGGATATGAAATTGATTTCTCATTGGAATTTAAGAGATGAATTAAAGGCAAATTACGGCAAGGAGAATGGATTAAGAAAGCAAGAGATTATCTATAAAATTATGCAAAGAATTATTAACCAAGACATACCGCTCGATGTAATTAACAACGACAGCGTAAGATGGGAACCTTTTGCAAATAAAGTTTTCAAATCTGAACAAGAAATTAAATCTAATCCAGAACCTAATACCAGATATAAGCATTTGCTAAATAATTTCAAAGCATTGAAAGAAATAGACCCCTACTATCCATTTTATAATACATATATCAAAAGACAGTTAGATATGTCCACTGAAATGACTTTTGATGAAATCGAAAAAATGTTTGTTGAATTTATCAGTTCCAGTCAGGTTAAAAATACAGGAATATTGATAGAATCAAGATTAGGAAGGAAGTTAAGACCTTTCGATATTTGGTACGATGGTTTCAAAGATAGAAGCTCAATCAATATGGATGAAGTTAATTCGAGACTTAAGAAAATGTATCCCAATAAAATAACTTTCGAAAAAGACCTTACCAATATTTTAACCAAACTTGGATTTGACAAAGATAGGGCAACTTGGGTAACAGATAAAGTAGTGGTTGACCCTTCAAGAGGTGCTGGACATGCATGGGGAAGCCGCAGTCGTAAAGATAAGTCACACCTAAGAACACGAATAGGTTCTGATGGCATGGATTATAAAGGGTATAACATAGCTGTTCATGAGTTTGGACATAATGTAGAGCAAACCTTTTCGCTTTATAATATTGATTACTATACACTAAGTAGTGTCCCAAGCAATGCATTTACAGAGGCCTTTGCTTTCCTATTCCAATCACGAGACCTTCAGTTATTAGGAATTAAAGGAACTAATGTTGATTCGGAAAGTTTAAATACATTAGATAATCTATGGTCTGCTTATGAAATAATGGGTGTTGCCCTATTGGATATGTATGTCTGGAAGTGGCTATATGAAAATCCGAATGTAAATGAAGAGCAGCTTAAAAACAA
>CAYUZZ010000010.1:0-17853 GCA_964449505.1 uncultured Hyphomicrobiales bacterium
ATTCCAAAATTAGTTTTGGAAAAGAGTTAAAATTTGTACAGCCATCATATCTATAACAAATACCATTAAAGATGCATATACTACAGCTGAGTTTGCTGCTCTCCCAACTCCTTCAGTTCCCTTATTTGCATAATATCCTTTGTAACATCCTATAAGTCCTATTGCAAATCCAAAGAAAACCGTTTTAATTACTGCCGGGAAGACATCCAAAAATTCAAGGCTTTGAAATATTTGCGAAAAGAACAAATATATGCTCACATTTCCTTTTATATTTACTGCAACAAAAGAACCTAACAAACCAATTGCATCCGCAAAAATCACTAATAATGGTAGCATAAAAGTTGCAGAAATTACCCGTGTAACAACCAGGTATTTAAAAGGATTAGTGTGTGAAACTTGCATTGCATCAATTTGCTCAGTTACATTCATTGATGCAAGTTCTGCTCCAATTCCAGAACCTACTTTTCCAGCAAAAATTAAAGCTGTTATTACAGGCCCAATTTCTCGAATAATTGATACTGCCACCATCACAGGAAGCATCGATTCTGCTCCAAATTTTTCTAAAGTTGGCCTGGACTGAACCGTGAGCACAAGTCCGAGAATAAAGTTTGTAATTGCAACCAAAGAAAGAGACTTAAAACCAATTAAAAATGATTGTTTCATTAGTTCGTTTACTTCATAAGGTGGTTTTACTAATTCTTTAAAAAAATGTAAAGTAAAAATTGTAAATGAAGCAACTTCCAAAAAGAATTTACTAACTACAGAATGAGAAATTTTAACTGGATTATTTTGATTAATCTCAGCATTTTGCTTTTTATTATGGGAGTGCTTTAAATTTATTTTTTCCATAAAGTAACTTCTTTAAGTATAACTCGAAATTAAAACATAAGTATATGCAGAAGTGTTGTCTTATTCAATCGGGCAAAAGGATGAAAAAGGGACTACATCTTTTGGGGGAGAAGGAACGATAAATATAAAATGAACTATCAATATATAAGCGAACTTGCCCTGACTTACTCGGTCTTAGCGTTTGTACCCAAAAGGTTAAGTGAACAATGGTATAAACGCTTAGAGCGAGTTTCGAATATGCATAAATGCTTTCCTAATGAATATAGGGGTTTAATATTTATTCGATAAAACTTAGTTTAGAAAATAATAGTTATTTGCTACTTTTGGGAATATCGTGTTTAATTTCGCTCCACATTTTTGCGAAGTCGGATGTGCTGGAATCAAAAGTCGGACTCTCAGAATTATGACATCGTTTGCATAAAGCAATACGTTCTTCATCTGTTTTAAACACAAGGAGCCCATTTTTTTTAGCAATTTTTAGATCTTTCATAACTTTAAAACTTTTATAGTCTGCTCCTGCTCCATGGCAAGTCTCACATTGTACGCCATCTTCCATTTTGAATTTTGCTGTTTTTAATGAGGCATCAATATTGTAGCCACTAACGTGACATTTTAAACATGCTTCACTCAATATTGCGTTTGTTGATAATCCTTTTGCTTTGGCAATACTATCAGCCTTTGCTGTTTTTAGAGTTTCATAGGCTTTGGAATGAGCGCTGGCTTTCCAGATATCAATTTGTTTACATTGTTTTTCAGATTTGTGGCATATGCCACAAGTCTCAGTGCCAACAAATGAATGGCTAGCAAGTGAATCCTGTGCCATTAAAGTTGTAACTGCGAATAAAATAATTAATACTGCAATTTTCTTAAACATTTTTTCTCCTTTTATTTTATTCCCATACTTCGAAGGGTGTTTTTGTAATTATAATACTGGTTCAAATATCATTTTATCGTTCTTACAATATCTTTACTTTTATGTTTACCAACAGTAATTTCACAACTTGTGCAATAAATATTCACAACAAGTTCGCTCTATTTTGATGAATCTTTTTCTAAAATTGTTAATTTTAATCCTATTGCATTATCCAGGTTTAATGTTTTTACAATACTTATCCTATTATTTGAATGTTACGAGTCATTCAAGTAATTAATTATGATTTATGTAATAAGATAAAACATCAACCGATAAATATATATCGAGCAAAGGGACGAAAGATGAACTACATCTTTTGGGTTATTGTTACTAATTCTTAATTGCAATTAATTTTTTTACTATTGACACTATTAGAACAGTATAAACATATCTCTGTATCACTCAATTATTTTTATTGCCAGTCAAATTTAAATATAATATCAAAGCCGGCAGTTTTATCATTTCCTTCAACTAATTGTAAATAGATTAACTTTGTTAGCTGGTATTCGAGAGTAACTATTCGTGAATTTACTTCATTAGTTTCAGTGCTACCTATACCACGTTCATAACTTACATATAGGTCATCGTTCAAATATTTACCAGCAGTTAAATTTGCTTGTTTCCAGCTCTCGCTTCCGCTTATTTCTATAACATCCAAACCCAGAGCGTCTCCCAAAGTGGAAGACAATTGCGGTGCGAGGAAATTACCTGCTAAAGTTTTGGCAATATCTGTTTCGCTATTTCCGACTCCTGTGCGTTGACTTTGGTTTAATTGGGCCAAACTTTTACCGAACATTAAATAAGAAACTGCATTTCCCTCATCAACCTCTGAATTATCTATTGAAAATGCAAACTTAGGCTTTTGAGCTGTTCCTTTTATGCTTAATTCTAAATATTTTTTGCTACGGTCTGCTCCTCTGAACATATGCTTGAGCAGAATATTTAATTCTGGATTATACCCCTTACTGCCGTTAAAAATAATATTTCCTTCAACAATGGAAAACTGTTTGCCGTAAATTTCAAACTGTCCTCGTACAGTATTAATATTTCCGAATAGCTCTATTACGTCATTTCTTTTTACTACATCCAAATTACCACTCAATTCAACATTTATTTCAGGTGATGTAATCCATGTATTTTTCGGAATGTTAATGCTGAATTTTCCGTTAATTTTTTTTATAAACAGAGGCTGCTTTATTACAGCTTTATCAGTCTTATCGAGACCTAATTTTACTGTGTCTTTTATATTTACATTTTGTGCAAGTCCTTTAATGTTTTTATTTTGCTGAAGTTCTTTTATTAAAATCGGTTTATTCTGAATATAATCTTTGTCCGAAGCAGCATCAGTAAAATAGGGGAGGTATATTTTTGAACGAAGTATAGATATGTTTCCAGCAATAATTGCTTCATCGTTTTTATCCCTTAGGTTTAATTGCCCGTCAATTTTCGCTTCGTAGTTTTTGGTTTTTGCAACTTCAAATTCATGAGCAGTTAAATCTATTTTTAGTTGATTAACTTTCCCGGCTAAAATTCCCCCGGAATACCCGGCAAATCCGTCAATGTTTAACGTCCCTTCATCATTAACTATTTCGAATTCTCTTAAATAATATTTTTGACTATCTGCGTCAATATTTATGTTTATTTTATCATAAGCAATTCCGTATGCTTCGCTCTCAATACTCGCGTTTGCAATTTTAAAGAAACCGGCGGCATTCAATTCATTCAATGTATTTGAAAGTTTTATATCAGTTTTTATAACTCCTTTAATTTTATCCAGTTTATTATTGATACCTGAGTACTTTGCTAAATCGAGCGAGTCAATTATTAAATTAATACTTAACTGTTCATTCCCGGGAATTACCGATTGGCTGCTATCAGCATTTATTATAAAAGGTACAAAACCATTAGAAATTATTTTATTGCCTTTATTATCAAGTTCAAAATCCCAAGTTAGCTTTTCTTCCTTCAATTTAAAATCAGTTTTGATATTCCCAATCTCCGTTCCATCATAACTTATGTCAGAAAGTTTAATTTTGCCAATTGCATCCGGCTTTGCTAAACTACCGCCTAAGTTTAATTCAGCGTCAACTATTCCGGAAGCTTTAGTTTCATTATTTACTAAATTCAAAAATTGATCGATATTCAGATTTTCGATTGACAATTTTAAATCATTATTTTCCTGATTAATGTTACCGTTAATTTTAATACTTTGATCGCCGTTAGATAAATTTAAGTTTTCAACCCCATAATTATTTTCTCCAATCGATATCTTAATTGAGTCATTTTGATTTTGCCAAATAGATTTGGATAGGTTTAACTTTAGTCCCGGAATTAATAAAGTTATTGTTGAATCAAGAGTTAGAACGGATTGAATCTCTGCAGATGCATCATCATCTATAATTATATTAAGGTCAGATTTAACTTTATTGTCAGCATATTGCGCATCCAGTTCAACCTTGTTTATTAACTTTTCCGATATATTGATATTTTCTAATCGTGAATTTATATCGGCTTCAATGAGCTCATTTATTTTCGTTAAATTAATAGAACCGGTTAATTTTTCAGCCGAGTTTGATTTAAAGGAAAAATTGAGAAAGTCATAATTTATTACTGCTTTTAAAGAATCAAACACACCTTTAACTTTGCCGTTAATTTCACCATTGATGCTTAGGTTATCATATTCCTTCAACTGCTCAAGAGTTGAAACGTCCTTAGTTTTGATTGTAAATGAAATATTGTTCTGCTTTACAGGACTAAAGCTGCCTTCTAAATTCATTTCCACCGCTTTATTACTGAATTTGAATTCGTCAACAAAGTAAACCCCATCATTAACTTTTATTTTTGATTTAATTGTATCAATTGCGTAATCGCTAACGGAAGAACTGTCTACTAATAATAAAATATTCCCATTCATTTTTTCAAAATCAAATTTATTTCCTGAAGCAGCAATAGTTAAATTAAGATTTGACTGTAGCTCTTCATTTAATAGCAAAGGAGCCATATTTAATTTATTTATTTCAGATTCTATTTTAAACCGCTGAACATCATTATATCCGGCGACATCAACATTGCCGTCTATTTGTCCAAATTCAGAAATCAATTTTAGTTGCAGTTGAATATTATCATTTTTTACTTCTGCATTTAAATTCATTGAATCCAGTTTTCTATGCAATAATTCTGAATCGTAAATTTTCAATTTGGAAATTAAATTCAGTTTTTCTATAGATATTCCGCTTCCAATTAGCGAGATGGTTCCATTTATATTTGTACTTTTTGAAGTATCGTTAAGCCAATATCCCGCGTCAATATTGTTAATATATAATTGGGCATTATATGAAAGAGTTGTATTTATGCCGCTTATTTTTGCTTTTAAATTAGCTGTCTGCGATTTATCTATTATTTTAATTTCAAACTCAGCATTGGATTTGAAATATTCACCAACCAAGTTCAAAGTTGGATTTCCATTAAGTTTAAGATTCGGCAGAAATTCCTTAAACTCATCAAATTGAATTGGATCAGTTTCAATATGGATTATTGATTTATTAGTATCTTCTATATAGTATTCTCCTGAGATTTCGATTTTATTTAATGATGTCTTAATAACAGCGCTTGGAATATCTAGTTTAGAACCTGATAAATTTGCGTTGAGTAAAATATCTTCTAATTTAAAATCCGGGTTTTCTGTTTCCATGGCAAAGTGGTTTATGTTAAATTGTTTACTTTCCGGGGAAATAAAAGCTGCCACTTCAAAATTAATATTTTTTATTTTATGTGGAATTAGCGAAGCGGTATCAATGGTTGAGATGTAAACATTTGAGTTATTAATTTTAATTTTATCTACATCAATATTCCAGTCAAAACTTGCAGAAACCGTATCCTCTTTTTGTAATTTTACCAATTGCATTACATTCCAAGTTGAATCATCAATTTGATTTAATCTTAGGAAAATTGAATCAATAATTACAGAATTCATTTTAATTGAGTGTGAAAAAATGCCAAGTAAGTTATAATCCAGATTAATTTCTTTGCAATACAATAGTGTTGAATTGTTTTGCTCAATTCTAATATCCGATATTATCAAACCTCCAAAAATAGTTCCCTTAATTTCCCCTATATTTAACATACCATTTAATTGTTCATTTACAATAGTTTCAATCTTATTTCTTGCAATATTTTTAAACCAGACGGTTTGTGTAAATATTACCATTAACAGAATCAATCCAATGACTGCTAAAATAAAGTAGGCTGCTATTTTTAATGCTTTTTTCATATTTAAAAGGCGTGACCTACGCTAATAAAATATTGTACTTTTGCGGCACCTTCAAAAACAGGAATTGCTACGTCAAACCTAATGGGACCAATCGGAGTCTTTATTCTTATTCCTAATCCAGGAGAGTATCTTAAATCATTTATCTTATAAGTAAGTTCTGTTTCCCAAACATTTCCGAAATCTAAAAATGTTACGCCATATACAATTGAGTAAATAGGAAATCTAAATTCAAGATTTGATTCAAAAAGACTTTTACCACCAAGAGGTATACCCTTTGCATCTTGGCGACCTAATTCAGCGCGGCCCCAACCTCTAATTGACGAACTTCCCCCAGAATAGAATCTTTCTTCTATCGGTACAAAGCCATCATTATCATAACATAATATTGCCCCGGCTTTAACTTTGAATGCAAATATCAGCCAATTGTTTAAAGCGATGTATTTTCTAAAATCTATAGACGGCCGTAAAAAATGGTATTTGCTTCCAAGTCCTAAACCCGAGTAGTAAAGTGCTACTGAACTAAATGTACCTTTCTCTGGATTAAAAATCGGTTCGGAAGTAATTCTTTCAAAACCAAGTTCAATACTGGATTTATTATATAATTGATCAATTTTGTATTTTTCGCGTTCTATTTCAGATATACTATTTGTATCAAGGTTGCTTCTTTCAAAAGAATATTTGATAGAGCCGAAAATATCGAAAAACAAGGGTCTCTTTAGACTAAACTCGGCGCCTAATCTATTTATTGTAAAGCCTGGTTCAGTTTGCCTTAATAAAAATGGGGTAACCGATAGAGTATTATGCTCCGAAATAAAATCCGGTTGTAGGAAATTTAATCTAATATTATATGGTTCTAAAGATGAGTGCTTCATGTAAAGTTTTAATTGGCGCGCACCACCCAGGAAAGCCAGCCAACGCTCATCAATTGAAATTCTGAATTTTTCTTCGCGTCCATATCCAATTCCTAATTTAGTAGTTAGTTTTGGAGCTTCTTCCAAAATGATTTTGATTGGAATGATGTCGGATTTATTTTCAGAAAACTCTGCATTTACTGAAACAATATAAAATAATCCTAAGTTATAAATATATTTTTGTGTTCTCTCCAATTCAGATCCATCATAAATGTCTCCGGATTCAAACGATACTTTATTTTTGAGTAATTCTCTTTCTGTTCTTTTATTTCCTTCAAAAGTAATCTCACCAAATTTTGATAATTTCCCAAGTGTAACATTCCAATTGATACCCACAGTTGATTTATTTGTATCAAGTGTTAAATCATATTTTACATCTACATATGGATAACCATTATTTATAAACAAATTTATTATTGTGTTTTTATCTATTTCAATTAGTTTATCTCTAAAACGAATTTTATTCTTTAGCTTTAATTTCTCTTTTATTTCATGAATACTTTTCTTCAATATTTCATCATCAATACTAATTTCTAGACCATCAACAATAATTGGAGAGTTTTCATTAATCTTAATTTCTATTTCAATAGTTTTACCCTCTTCATCTTTAAAGAAATTTACACTTTCTATTGTGGAGAATAAAAATCCTTCCCGTTGACAATAATTCAGTATTCTTTCTTTATCTTTTTGAAATATATCATTACTGAACAAATACGGATCGTTAAAAAGAATAACATCTGAAAACCAACCGGTGGGATAATGTTGAATTTCCTCAAGAATATTATCAGATTTCAATGAATCAATGCCAACGAAAGAAATATCTCTTACTATATAATTTTCTTGCGCGTAAATTATCGTTGATTCAATTAAGAATAATATTGTTAATAATATTATTGATATTCTTAAATGCATATATTTCCTAAACAAATTAATAAGCTATTATAAACGGAATGTTAAAATCCGTTCATAAAGAACTAATTTAAGTAGTCTTTCATCGCTCATACTGATTTCCAATAACATATCATGAAAGTTCTTTGAGTTCATGCTGTGGAATTGGAGGCTCAATGCTATCATTTCTTTTGTCCACTTCACGCCCAAGGATTCCGTCAACCATACGCAATAACTTTTCGATTGCACCATCTAAGGCTTGGTTCAAATTGTCTGCATTGTCTGAAACAGCGATAGGTTTATATCCTTCGAGACGCGCTTCAATCATGCATCGTTTGTCGTTCTTTCCATTCTTATTGCCGTCTTCATCTTTTAAGTGGACTTCCACTTTGCTAATGTGATCACTCACTCTACTTAATGAACTCTCGATTATGTTGCTAAACTTAGAAATTAGAGCTTCATTACCCTGGATATTATGGCCTGTATTAATTTGAATATTCATTTAATTCCTTTTTTTTTTGTGAATTATGTTATAATTATGTTATAACTATAAACTAATACTACTAATTGGAATTTCTCATTTCCTGATTGTTTTTACTAACTTATTATCATTTTATTTTAAGAAGTTTGGCATTAACGGCTACAATCACCGTACTTACCGACATCAAGACCGCGCCGAGCGCTGGACTTAAAACAATTCCAACTGAATACAAAACTCCCGCAGCAAGAGGAATTGCTACTACATTATATCCGGTAGCCCAGATTAGGTTCTGAACCATTTTGCTATAAGTTGCTTTTGAAAATTTTATTAACGTAACTACATCTTTCGGATTACTCCTTACAAGAATTATATCGGCAGTTTCAACCGCTACGTCCGTTCCTGTACCTATAGCAATTCCAACATCAGCCTGTGCCAGCGCAGGCGCATCGTTCACTCCGTCGCCTGTCATCGCAACAATGATTCCGCGGCTCTGCACTTCTTTTATTTTCTTCGCTTTTTTACCTGGCAGCACTTCGGCAAAATAATCATCGAGCCCGAGCTCATCGGCAACCCATTTTGCAACTTGTTTATTATCTCCGGTAAGCATCATTGTTTTTATGCCTAACTCTTTAAGCTGTTTTATCGCGTCTTTGGATTCATCGCGGATAATATCGCCTAACGCTATTGCGCCGATTAGTTTATTATCAATAAGTACAAATACAACAGTTTTGCCATGAGTTGATAATTTTTCTATCTTATCTTTTTCTTGTAATTCAATTTTATTTTCTTCAAGATAACCCGGGCTGACAACTTTAACATCTTTACCATTTACTTTCCCTTCTGCACCTTTGCCAGGAATTGAATTGAAATCTTTCAACTGATATTTATCTTCAATAGATTTAACTATCCCTTGGGCAATCGGATGCTCTGATTCCGATTCGACAGCTGCAGCGTATTTTAATATTTCCTTTTCATCATAATTATCATCAAATGAAAATGTTTCTGTTACACCGAATTCACCTTTTGTTAATGTCCCGGTTTTATCAAAAATAATTGCCTGAATATTTCTTGCGTCTTCAAAAGCATTTCTATTTCTGATTAGTAATCCGCTCTTTGCAGAAAGTGCGGTTGAAACAGCGACAACAAGAGGAATTGCCAGACCGAGAGCATGCGGACATGTAATTACCATAACGGTTACAGTTCTGGATAATGCAAAGTTGAAACTTTGTCCAGTAAACACAAGCCATACAAACATTGTTAACGCGCCAGATGTAATTGCCACAATAGTTAACCAAAATGCGGCTCTATTGGCAAAGTTTTGAGTTTCGGATTTACTCTCCTGCGCTTCTTTAACCATCTTCACAACCTGTGAAAGAAAAGTTTCATCACCTATTTTCTCAACTATAATTTTTATAGAACCCTCACCGTTTATTGATCCCCCGACTACATTATCACCTTCGCCTTTAAAAACAGGTTTTGATTCACCTGTAATCATTGCTTCGTTGATGGAACTTTTGCCTTCATAAATATTTCCATCAGCAGGAATTTTTCCTCCGGGTTTTATTAATAATTTAGCTTTGTGTTTAAGTTCGGAAACCGGAACATCAGTAACATTTCCATCATCGTCAATTTTATGAGCTTCATCCGGCATAAGTTTGGCAAGTTCTTCAAGAGCTTTTGAAGCACCCATTACTGATTTCATTTCTATCCAATGACCTAGAAGCATAATATCAATCAGAGTTGCAAGTTCCCAGAAAAACACTTCCCCCTTAACACTAAACACAACTGCACTGCTGTAGAAGTATGCGACCGATATTGCAAGTGCAATTAACGTCATCATTCCTGGCTGCTTCTTTTTCAATTCATCAAATAGTCCTTTTAAAAAAGGCCAGCCACCATAGAAAAATGTGAATGATGAAAGCGCAAACAAAACATAGATATCGCCATTGAAACGCAAAGTTTCTTTAAGTCCAAGAAATTGCACTACCAGTGGTGAGAGAAGTAGAATTGGAATTGTGATCATCAGTGAAATCCAGAATCTTTTTCTAAAATCTTCAATCATATTTCCATGGTGTTCAGAATGGTTATGCCCGCTATGCTCATCCTTTTTATGATTTCCCGCAGAGCGGGATTTCTCTTCGTTCAACATCTTTTCATCAGATTCTTTTTCATTGTGTTTTTTATGATCCATTTCTGAATGTTCGTCATGATCTATATTGTGGTCTTTATGATTTTGATGTTCGTTTTTCATATGGCATCCTTTTTTTTGACGACTGTTCTTTACAATACGGCGGCTAAATTATCATTTATAGACTGTAAATTGCTTTATGAAGCCGTTCCCCAATTTCTTCGGCAATCTTGCCAAGTTTTGGATTGTCAATAGTCTGCATCGAAACCACAGGATCTACTGCCGAGATTTCTGTTCCATTTCCTTTTTCCTGAACGATAACATTGCAGGGAAGCATAATACCCACCTTATCTTCTACTTGCAGTGCTTGGTAAGCAAAAGGAGGATTGCAAGCACCAAGTATTATGTAAGAATGAAAATCAACATCTAATTTCTTTTTTAATGTTTCTTTTACATCAATTTCAGTTAAAATACCGAATCCTTCATTCTTTAAAGCACCCGTTACTTTTTCAATTGCTTCTTCGAATCCCAAAGGTGTTTTTTTTGAAATATAGTATGACATGATTATTCTCCTATCAAATAAATGGAATGTAAAAATTATGTTAAATCTTTTTTCATTCTTTCGAATTCTTCTTTAGTAATGTCTCCTTTTGCATATCTTCTCTTTAGGACATCCATTGCAGATTCCGGTTGTGGCGATTGTGCATTCTGTTTGTTTTTGTTCATTTGATTTACAATCACCCAACCGATTATTATTAAAATAGCCAGCCAGAAAATCCAGCCATACCACATACCACCCATAAAACCATCGTGAAACATAATTTCTCCTTAAAATATTTTTTAATATTATAAAATAATTATTTGAAAAATGCAACCTGAGTTGATAAGCTGCACTTCACAATCCATGAAAGAATTATTTTTTCTTGTTCTTCTCTGAAAAATGATTCATCATATCTTTATAATTATTCATAACTGGATTCATATTTCCCATCATCGAATTTACCTGTTCGTGCATTTTATCATCTTTCATCATTACCTGGTTATTCATCATCTGGTTCATTTGCTCTAACATAGAATTCATATACTTGCCCATATCATTCATATTATTTATAAAAGACATTGTTTCTTTTGAATTCTGCATTTGTCCTGTGTCCTGGTTCATTTGCTTCATCATTGAATTCATCTGAGTATTCATATCTTTCATATTTGTCATCATTTGCGGCATATCCATCATATCTCCGTTCATCATTCCCTGCATATTATTCATCTGTTCATGGCTACTCTGAGTATTTTGTGGATTTTGGTCCGTTGTCTCCATTTTATCTTTGGCATAATTATTATTTTCGCCTTCATTTTGACAGCTGATTAAAAATGTAACTGCCATAATTGCAATAGATGTTTTGATGAAATATCTGTTTTTCATAATTCTCCTTTTTATTTATTGTTGTATTACTTAACATGTCCGAACCAACATTTTAGTGTTGTTGAAAAATTTATTATTATTTTCATTTAGTCATCAAATGACTTTGATTAAATCTTTTTATTAAATTACAAAGACATCAGTTCTAATTCAATCATTCAAAAGGATGAAAAATGGACTAGCCCGTTAATGTAAAATAATACTAAACTTTACTTTTTTCTGCCACTTAGAAAAACAACCCCACCAATAACCATAATTCCAATACCAATAAATGGAGACCAGGTTGCTTTGTTGTTTTTATCAGCCGTTATCTCAACTGAACCTATTTCAACTACTTTTTCTTTTGTTACATAATTAAATCCTGTATAAAGAGTCATTAATAATCCAATTGTGATTATCACCAATCCTACTGTTTTTAAATTCATTGTTCTATTCCTATAATATAATACGTTAACATTCTTACAGATAAAAAAGAATGAGTTGGTTGTGTAATACAAAGGTGCTCATATATTTAGAATTTTTCAATCGTCCAATAGGATGAAAAAGGGATTACTTTTTGGGTGAACCTGTACATACTAATTAAAGGATATCGCGAAATCACATATTTGCTGCAAGCAAAAAGAGTAAACAGTTTAACGATCCTTTTTGAATTGTATTGATTCAAACAAAGCTAACCTTCTGTTTAACTAAGCAATACAATCATCTTAAGCTATTGTTATTCCATGATGTATCCCATGCAAAACTGTCCCGTGATGCTATTTACACGGGAAACACCAAGGACAGGTTTGAATGGAATTCACTTTATAGCTAAAATTCCCAATAAAAGCATTTGGGAATGACATACTATAAAAAATATCCCATTAAGTTGACAGCATCATTTTTAATTATGGTCTCTCTGTTGCATATGGTTGCTAGGACGTACGGAAAAGTCATTTGTCCAAACATAGATAACCATTGCAGCAATCATCAATAAAACTGCTACCCAGAATTTCCAGTCGTGATGTGCGCGTTTCCAATATGGCTTTCCGTTTTTCTGTTTAGTTATATGTTGTGGAATATTTGTGTTCACGTCTCATTCCTTTCTATTAAAGAATTATATTTATATCACTCACTATTTTCCGCTCTATTCCTGTATGTTATTAACACAGGCAATACTAAATTAGGTTTTGATGAATGCCAACAAATCGGCATTAAGCTCGTCTTTGTGAGTGACGGTGAGACCATGCGGTCCACCCGGGTAAACTTTCAAAGTCGAATTCTTAATTAGTTTGACGGATGCATGAGCAGAGGCATCGATTGGCACAATCTGGTCGTCATCGCCATGTATGATTAATGTTGGTACATCAAACTTTTCAAGGTCTTCGGTGAAGTCCGTTTCGGAAAATGCCTTGATGCATTCTAGTTCATTCTTAAGACCACCTTGCATTGCCTGAAACCAGAACGCGTCGCGAGTACCTTGACTGACATTCGCTTCAGGTCTGTTAGCACCATAGAAAGGCATCGTGAGGTCCATGAAGAACTGCGAGCGATCTGCGGCGACACCTGCGCGTATATCATCGAACTTTTCTATTGGCAAACTTCCGGGATTAGCATTTTTGAGCATCAGTGGTGTCACTGAGCCAACAAGCACTACCTTGGCAACACGTTTAGTGCCGTGGCGCCCGATGTAGCGAGCGACTTCTCCGCCACCAGTTGAGTGACCTACCAAGGTGATATTGTTAAGGTCAAGTATTTCGATAAGCTCCGATAGATCATCGGCATAAGTGTCCATATCATTACCGTTCCATGGCTGGCTCGAACGACCATGTCCACGGCGATCATGGGCGATGCAGCGATAACCTTTAGATGCCAAGAAGACCATTTGGTTTTCCCACGCATCGGCGTTGAGAGGCCAACCGTGACTGAAGACTACAGGCTGTCCCGAACCCCAATCTTTGTAATAGAGTTCTGTACCGTCTTTAGTAGTGATCGTGTTTATTAATAGATTATTCATTTTATATTCCTTTTGTTTTATTAGTTAAGATGAGCTTGTTATTACCTATTTCAATTTTACCTTATGTTAATTCACTATAATTTCATAGCCTTTAATGAATTTTAATATTTTTATTTCAGCCATTTCAATTATCGGATTAACCTGATTTGAGAAAGAGCAAATCATATTAGTTCTCCCAAGTGCTTATAATTGGACGATATAATTTTGAATAACTCATCTATACGACCACTTAACATCATTTTCCCCATATATAAAGCAAAACCTTTCATCTGCGCAAACTCCAGTTTGGGAGGCATAGCGAGGGCATTAGGATCTGTTTGAATAGCAATCAATACGGGACCTTGCTGTCTAAACGCCTTTTCTAATTCTGGTTTTACTTCATCGGGGTCACTAATCGTTATACCAGGTATTCCCATTGCCTCTGCTATCTTTGCAAAGTCAGGATTAAGCATATCTGTCTCAAAGTCAGAAATTCCAGCTACTTCCATTTCCAGTTTCACCATCCCCAATGATCGGTTGTTGAAAACAATGATCTTCACGGGTAATTTATATTGAACAATGGTCATCAGGTCGCCCATCATCATACACAGTCCGCCGTCACCGCAGAATGCAATTACCTGTTTGCCTGGGCATGCAAGTGCTGCACCAATTGCTTGAGGCATTGCATTTGCCATAGAACCATGATTGAATGAACCCAACATTTTTCGATTGCCCGTACCATGTATATAGCGGGAAGCCCACACACAACACATCCCGGTATCTACAGTGAATATTGCGTCTTTGTCAGCAAGTTCATCAATCACAGAAGTGACAAATTCCGGATGAATAACATTTAGCTTCCCATGATCATTTACATAAATCAATAATTTCTTTTTTACTTCTTTATAAAACTCCAATTGCTGAGTGAGAAAAGTGTCATCTTCCTTTATTTCTACCAAATGAATTAGCGCTTGCAAGGTATCTTTAACGTCTCCACAAAGCCCCATATCAAGTTTAGCTCTTCGTCCGAGGTTTTCGGGTTTAATATCAATTTGCAAAATTTTATTTTTAACTGGCATGAAGGGTGTATAAGGAAAATCTGTTCCTAATAATATAAGTAATTCACATTCATGCATGCTATGGTATGCCGATGGCAACCCAAGCAATCCCGTGAGGCCAACTTCATAAGGATTATCATATTGTATCGCCATCTTTGCTTTATATGAATAAGCCACTGGTGACTTTAGCTTTTCTGCGAGTTGAATAATTTCTTTGTGTGACTCAGCAGCACCAAGTCCGCAGTAAATAGTAACCTTTTTGTGCAAGTTTAACAATTCAGCTAGTTGCAATAGTTCATTTTCTGAAGGCATGATAACAGAATGGTTCCAGAAAAGTTTAGTAGTAGTTTCAGCAGCTACTGAGGGGAGGTTAGTAATATCACCTGGTACTCCAAGTACAGCTACTCCTTTTTTATGGACAGCATGCTGAAGGGCAGCCTGCAACATACGCGGCAATTGTGTAGGTGTAGTAGCCAATTGATTATAGCAACTGCAGTCGTCAAAAAGTTTGAATGTATTTGTTTCTTGAAAATAATTCATTCCAAATTCTTTTGTGGGAATTGTAGAAGCGATTGCTAATACGGAAGCCGATGAACAGTGCGCATCATACAGTCCGTTGTTCAGATGTACGTGTCCTGGACCACTGCTACCTGCACAGCATGCAAGTCCATTCAGCTGGGCTTCTGCTCCGGCAGCATATGCAGCAGTCTCTTCATGCCTTACATGAATCCATTTGATCTTTCCGTTTCGGTGTACAGCTGCATTTACGTGATTGAGACTATCGCCTGTAACAGCATAGATACTTTGGATGTTTGCTTCAACCAATGTTTCAACCAGTAGATCCGATACATTTTTGTTCATAAGTAAATCCTTAAATTACAAAGCCAAAAAATAATTAATTATCCAATTCCTCCATGAGCCGTCATATTATCCTAATATAAAGCGTGATTAAAATATCCACCGACATTGTTTCGTACTGTCATCGGATATTTGCTTATATTCATAAAAGTATTCTTTATATCCATGGATTACATCTCGGTACCATTAATTGCATTTATGAAATTGTCATAATAAGCCTTATGATGTTTGCTAACTGTATTTCAACTGTTTGCTTATCAATAAAAGGTTCAAGTACTTCATGACCACAAGGTAATGATCTAAATTCAAATTTGTTTATTGTACTCATAATGTTTTCTTTTTAGTTTTTTCTATTGCAAGATATTTTGTCGTATCCTGAGCTTTTGCAATAAAACTATATTACATTACCAGAAATCCGAATAGAATTATTTTTAAGATTAATTTAATTCCATTTATCTATTTATCACTTTATTGTTTTTTTTGGCAATTATTGTTTCATCTTCTTTATTTCTGCTTCAACTTCTTTTGCTCCTTTAGCATATAACTTTTCCTCATCTGGGGAAAGCTCGTAGAGCAACCGCAAAAACTCTCCGACATGCACAAGTTCTTCATCGGCGATATCCTTAAGAACCTCTATTGCGAGGTTATTGTCGGTTGACTCGGCAAGTTGCATGTACAACTGAGTTGCTTCATACTCTGCTGCTACCATAAAACGTATTGCTCTTATTAGCTCCGCATCCGTGAGCTTACTATCTTTTGCTAAGACCGAAAAGGGTGATCCAAATGTTGGCATATTTATTCTCCTTTAATTTTGTAAATGTTTTATGAAGTTTATACTTCCAATTCAATTATAGTTTACGCAAAGATATAAAGTGAATCTATAGTCCAAATGGATGAAAAAGGAACTAGTCTCTGTTCATTTCCTCATACTCATTTAAGAACTATTAAATTTCATTTTTGGCATAACCTATGAATGCCTTTTTAGCAATTATAATTCTATGTCAATTATTCAATAGGATTCCCAAGTCAATCTTAATTTAGTATGATTTAGAAATAAGTTTTTCAATTTTAAGTCAAAAGAAATATGGCAAAATCAAAGGGGATATAGTTTTGGATAGCCACAGCCTTGCAGATCCTGATACCTGTGATCCTATCCAGTTTTGTATCGTAAAAAATGATGTTTGTTGTGCAGAAATATTTACTAATGTTAAAATATAAATAAAATAATTTATGTTACCATTCTTTTAATAATATTTCTTTTATATAAATTTAACAGTATGAAATTACAATAATTAGGATTAATAATTATCCCAATGTCAACTATCATCCGCATTAAAAATCTTGTCGTATAACATCAATCCAATATTCATATAGTCTTTTTCAATTATTGCTTACTGCGTCTATTTAAATTAATTTTGATATTTCCTTAGCCAACTCAAAATCAAGCTTTGATATTCCCTTGGCATCATGTGTAATAAGGTGAATTTTCACCTTATTATAAACATTTGACCATTCTGGGTGGTGATTAGCCTTTTCTGCGAGAATTGCAACTTGAGTCATAAATCCAAATGCTGATACAAAATTAGTAAATATAAACTCTCTATATAACTTATTATCGATAATTTCCCAGTATTCAGAAGATTCCTTATTTAGCGATTTCAAGGATAAATCTATTTCGTCTTGGTTTAGTCTTTCTATCATTTCTACCTCAAATTGTTATATATACTCCATTAAAAATCAAATACTATCTTAAAAGAATTAACTTTTTAGTTTCAGCAAAATATCGTGTGCCTATTCATTTCCTCATCTGCATCTAAAAACCCCAAAATTTCACTTTTTTTTATGATAACATTTCATCATCTATATTGAATGACGTTTTAATATTATCAGCGAGTGTAACTCCTAATCCTTTTGCCACCGCCATTCCTAAATGTCTATCGGCACGGAAAAAATTGAATAACTGCTGATTAATAATTACGTCTTTCTTCTCTCCGCAAATTTCACTCATAGAACTTACAATGTTGCTTACCAGATTTTTTCTATCTTGATTATTCATCGCATCGCGATACAAAATACCCGGCTGAGTGAAATGGTCGTTATCATTT
>CAYUZZ010000011.1:0-17652 GCA_964449505.1 uncultured Hyphomicrobiales bacterium
TTGATAACTTCGGCACCAAGCCATGCCAAATGCAATGTAGCAAAGGGTCCTGATAATACGTTTGTTAAATCGAGAACTCTAATTCCTTCTAATGCTTTCATTTTTTTCTTTAATTAAATAAGAATAATATGCAAAAATATACCATTAATTTATGAAAATTATTATTAATTCATTGATAATAACAATAAATTGATTAATTTTAAATAAATAAGTGTGTTCAAAATTATGAAATTTGGCAGTGAAGTTGATAAAGATGCAAGCACTAAGCTGAATAAGTCGGCAGATGTTGAACTTTTGGAATTTTATGAACAATTAAAATCAATTTCGAATTTGAAATTCTCTACAGAATTGGAGTTGGTTAATGATGTTTTAGAAAAATTAATTGAGTCAACAAATAGCCATATTGGCTTTGCTCATTTTGTGAATGACGACCAAGAAACATTAGACCTAACTACATGGTCTGCAGAAACTCTGGGGAATTGCTCCGTCGTTTTCGATAGTCACTATCCTATAAAGAAAGCAGGGATATGGGTGGAATCTTTTTATCAACGCCGTACTATGGTGTATAATAATTACGAAAGTGCCAAGAATAAGAAAGGTTTGCCCAGTGGACACTTCCCATTGAAGCGATTCATCAGTACTCCTATAATTAGGGATTTCAAAGTAAAAATGATAGTTGGAATTGGTAACAAAGAAAGCGATTATGATATCGTTGACGTTAAAATGATAGAAGCGAATTTGGATTTGTTTTGGAATATTTTAGAAAATTTCAGAAGCAATAACCTCATAGCAACCCAAAAAGTTGAGTTGAGTAAATTATATACAACCTTTAACTTGTTGGACGAAATGATTATGATTGTCGATTACTTTAAAAACATCGAATTTGTAAACAAATCATATTGCGAGCATTTTAGTGCTGATTGTGAGAACATAAGAAACAGGAATGTTCTACAAAGCCTTATATCGATTTTCGGAACAGAAATTGCGAGTAACATTATCTTTCAATTAAATTCGGTTCTCACAGATAATATTCCCAATTATTATGAAATCAAATTTAATGGAAAGTTTTATAAGATAACAATAAAGAAGATTTCTGTTAGAGAATCTCATTTTTATAAGTACTTAATTAAATTTGAAGACATAACACAAAGCAGAGCTTACGAAAAAATGTTGCTTTATCAAAACAAAGTATTGGAGCTAAATAGAGATTGCTATTACGCTATAAATGAAAGCATTAGCTTAGATGATCTTTTTTCTCAATATTGTACTTTGTCATCTTTGTATTTAAAATCAGAAATTGTATTTGTTTGCAACCACAAAAGATTGGCTGATGGAATTAATTTAATCAACACCAAGTCATATTATTCTAAAAATATTAATTATAGATTGCCAAGCAATGAAATTGAAATACGCCACCAAGATTATGATCTGCCTTTTGATATGGAGGAACAAACCATTCAATATAATGTTGCAAATCAACCCCAGCTTTACAAAGCTTTAGGTCTGGATGAAAGTTACAGAATGTATGTTACAACTACAAGTAATAATAATTACCATTGGCTTTTGATTAATTGTTATAAAAGCGAAGACCAGGTAAATAACGATTTCAATGGACTTGCTAATTTATTGCTTGGCAGAATGAAACTTGGAATTGATTTGCTTTATCAAAGGCGCTATAAAGAAAAGGCAGAGGAATTGCTAAGTGGGGAAAAAGATCAGTTGTCTATTTATTTAAATTCTATTGCCGATGGAGTGCTTACGTTAAATGAAACAGGGAATGTGATTTATGTAAGCAACAGACTTCTAAATATATTGGAAATTGAATTTGGTAAAATAATTGGGAAAAAACTTGATGATTTCTTAACCCTTTATGATGAGAAACTCCATGAAATAGAATTTAATCCAAGGGCAATAATTAATTCGAGCCCTCCAGAAAATGCCCTGTATAGATATTTTTATATAACACCCCACAATGAATCAAAGAACTTTGAAATAAAGCTTAAAGAAATATTGATAAACAAGGAGCAAAAAGGCATTGTATTAATTATAAGTGATATAACCCAGCTTATGCAATATCAAAGCGATTTGAGCAAATCGCAGAAGTTAGAATCAGTAGGATTGCTTTCTGCAGGCATAGCCCATGAAATTAATACACCATTGCAATTTGTAAGTGATAATTTGTATTTCGTAAAGTCTTCAATTAACAATCTATTTTCTTATTCTAAAGAATTAGAGAAGAGTTTGCGGGAGAAAAATTCGCCCATCAACAGAAAGTTGGTGGAGAAGTACGACATGGATTATTACAAAGGAGAAATACCAAAAGCAATTGATAGTTCTTACGATGGAATAAGTAGAATACTCAAAATTGTGAAGGCAATGAAGAACTTTGCACATCGCTCAAATAATGAGAAAACACTTACTGATATAAACAAATTAATTGAGGATTCTACTACATTGAGCAGGAATGAATGGAAGGCTGTAGCCGATATGAATCTATTGCTGGGAAAGAATTTGCCCGAAATTAATTTGCTCCCCGACGAAATCACCCAAACATTCCTTAATTTAATAATTAACAGTGTTCATGCTATCAAATCTAAGAAAAATGAAGTTGATAATTTTAGAGGAACAATTAGTTTTACGAGTAATTTGATAGACGGATATATTGAAATCGTTGTAGAAGATAATGGATGTGGTATTCCTAAAAATGTGATTGATAAGATTTTTGAACCTTTTTACACTACCAAACCTGTAGGTATTGGCTCGGGACAAGGACTTGCAATTACACAAGATATAATAATTAAAAACCACAGGGGACTCATAAAAGTTGAATCAGAATTAGGTAAGTTCACTAAATTTTTTATATTTTTGCCTTTGGATAATCAGGTAATAAAATGAAAGAAAGAATTCTAATCGTTGATGATGAAATTGAGATTTTAAATGCTCTTCAGAGAAACCTTCGGAATGAATACAATGTAACAATAGCTAATGGAACCTACGAAGCCTTGGGGCTTTTGGAAGATTCCCAAGCATTTGCAGTTGTAATTTCGGATTTTCAAATGCCGGATATGAATGGACTTGATTTGTTGAAGGTAGTAAAAAGTTCATTTCCCGATACAATCAGGGTAATTCTTACTGGACATGCTGATTTGGATTTATCGCTTCAGGCAATAAACGAAGGATTAGTGTATAGATTTCTGACTAAACCCATTGAAGTTGAAACTCTAAAGAATGTATTGAACGATTGTTTGAATCAGTTCAGATTGATAGCAATGGAAAAAGAACTACTTGATAAAACCTTGAAAGGTTCCATCAAATTAATGATAGATATAATTTCTATTGTAAGTCCACGCACCTTTAATTTGGCAAACAAAATCAGGCAAACCTCGCGCGATTTGGCAAGACAACTAAGTATAAGTAATACTTGGGAAATTGAAATAGCTGGACTGCTGTCACAATTAGGCTTTATTTCTATACCCGATGAGATTTTGGACAAGCTGTTCAACAATATAGAACTGGAAAAAGATGAGCTGGGTCTCTACCGCAATCACCCTTTGCAAGCATCTAAATTGCTGGTAAATATACCACGACTTCAGAATATCGCCGAAGGTATCCAACACATGTTTGTTAATTACGATGGCTCTAATTCGGGGGAAGAAAATTTAAAAGAAGCTAAAATACCGCTCATATCCAGAATTCTAAAAGTCTCTTATGATTTCAATTTGTTACTTGAAGTTGGATACATAAGCAAAAAAGCTATTCAGAAGATGATGGAATCACCTTATCAATATGACCCTTCAATACTCACTTCTTTACTCGAAGTAAGTAATTTAAAAGATAGAGGATTTCTAATCAAATCAATTCCTTACAAACAGCTCCGAATTGGGATGTATTTAGCTGAAAGCCTTTCCACCGATGATGGAGTTGTATTGATTTCCAAGGGACAAGAAGTAACTGACGCTTCGCTTATTAGATTGATGTCGATTGCACGTAATAAAAAAATAAAGGAACCTATCAGAATTATTGATATTAACAGACCTATCAGTTGATTATTTTTGAAAAAATCAAGAAAATAAGTGTATATTTAACATTAAGTAAATTAATAAATTCTTTTTTTATGAATGTTAGTAAGCAATCTTTTTATATAAATTCTATTTTCCTTATATCATTGTGTTTATTAAATTTATTTCAAGAATTTTCAACGGCAAAGTTAATACCGCAACCAGGAATCTTGGAATTGAATTATAAAAATCAATATCAATTTGCGAGTATTCTACCTGCAACCCTAATGGGACCTTTTACATTTGATATTATACTAAAGATAATTGAGGAAAGCAAAGAAGAAATGGTGATGTACAATTCCTCTGCCAACAAAAACAGAGCATTTGAAAATGACCAACAAACACACAATCAAGGAATTAATCTGGCATGGATTGTTGCCCTGTTCCTGATAATGATTTCCTTGTCATTATTTGGTATATTTTATTACAGATTATCTGCAAAATTAAAGCAGGAAGTAAATAAACAAAAAAAAATAGCTGATGACCTGTGGGATAGTGAAATTAAATTCCGGATATTAACTGAAAGCCTGAAAGATGTTATTTGGATATTGGACCCCGTAACTTTAAAATTTACCTATGTGAGTCCATCGGTAGAACATTTACGTGGATATACTGCCGAGGAAGTAATGGCAAAACCATTGGACGATGCTCTCACCTCAGAAGGGCGAGCAAAAGTACGGGAATTGATTAACAAAGGAATGAGTCAGTTTATCAATGGAAAAGAAACACAAAAATATTTTACCGAAGTACTCGAACAACCCTGCAAAGATGGTTCGACAGTTTGGACAGAAGTAATAACCAAATACAACTGGAATATTAGAACAGGTGCAGTAGAAATCTATGGAGTAACACGCGATATCACAGAACGATACAGAGCCGATTTGGAGATTAGAAAGCTATCTGCTGCTACCCAACAAAGCCCTGCAAGTATAGTTATCACTGATTTGGATGGCAATATAGAATATGTAAACCCCAAATTTACAAGAGTTACCGGATATAGTTTAGAAGAGATAATTGGAAAAAATCCAAGAATTTTAAAATCAGGAGATAAACCAAAATCTTATTATAATGAGTTATGGAATACTATAAAAGCTGGCAAAGAATGGAGGGGTGAATTTATAAACAGAAAGAAGAATGGCGAGATTTATTACGAATTAGGAGTAATATCGCCCATCAATGATTCAAATGGTACTATAATGAACTTCCTGGCTGTAAAGGAGGACATTTCAGAAAGAAAACTCGCCGAAATAGCTTTGCAAGAAAGTGAAGAAAAATTCAGAATACTTGTCGATACAACACCAACAGGCATATTTATTGCAATAGGAGATAGATTAGTTTTTGCCAACAATGCACTGTCAGCAATCAGTACTTACAGTATAGACGAGTTAAAAGGTATGTGGCATTTAGAATTCATTCATCCGAAATATAAGGAATTGACTAAAAAGCGAATCGAAGCATTGACGTCGGGAGAAGCAGCCTCTTCTTTCGAAATTATGATTGTTACAAAAAATGGCTATGAAAAGTGGGTGTTGGTAGCAGCAGCAAGTATAAATTATGGTGGCAAAAGTGCTGTTATTGGTTCTATGATAGATATTTCGGAAAGAATTGCTATGGAGAATCAACTAAAAGAAATAAACTCCACCAAAGATAGATTTTTCTCAATAATTGCTCACGACCTAAGAAGCCCTATGGGTTCGTTCAAGGGAATTACTAAATTACTTGCTGATTCGTACAAAGACTTCACCGAAGCAGAGATAACAGAAATAATAAATTCCTTAAAAATATCATCAGAAAGTATTTATAATTTGCTCGAAAATTTGCTGGAGTGGGCTAATACTCAAAGGGGTGCAATCAATTATCAGCCAACAGAAATTAATTTGAAATTATTGTTTAACTCAAATATTACATTATTGAAACAAATAGCTGACAATAAAAATATTAGTCTGCAAAATGATTTGAGAGATGATTTCGTTTTATTTGCTGATGCAAATTTACTGAACACAATAATTAGAAATTTAGTAAGCAATGCTATTAAATTTACACCAAAAGGTGGCTCTATATTACTAAATGCAGAGACAAACGATTATGGTAGTGTAATATCGGTGAAAGATTCCGGAGTAGGAATAACAGCAGATGCGATTTCCAAATTATTCAAAATTAATGAAATCTATACCACTCCCGGAACTTTGAATGAAAAAGGAAGCGGACTGGGTTTGATTCTCTCCAAAGAATTCGTTAATAGACATGGTGGTGAAATTTGGGTAGAGAGTGAACCCGGCAAAGGTAGCACTTTCAAGTTTTCGCTCCCAAACAGGCCGAGTAATTAATTAAAAGTAGAGAATTTTAACATAAATTATTATTGAAGAGTACATTTATATAAATATTAAAAGGTTATTAATTATGAAAAAACTACTAATTTGTATTGTGATTGCCTTAATGTCAATCGATATATATGCCGATGCCTCATTGAGTGATGGATGGAAATTTAACGGCTATGGAGTTATTATCCCATATCTTGATGGAAGGGACTTCTCAAACGAAACTCACCCCTTGTATTACTCTACCATGAAATTACGTTTCGGAGTGGAGAAGGAAATGGGGAATTTCCTTTTTAAGATGCAGATACAGAATTCGAGAATATTTGGTGAAGAAGCATCTATAACTTCAAATAAAAATCCGATATTTATTATCGACGGTTATCTAAAATACGATAGCATTCTAAATGTTCCTCTTTCGTTACAGGCTGGTAGATTCCAGATGGATTATTCAACAGGAAGATTTATGGCAGTCAGTCCTTGGAATTATATTGAGAGAGCTTATGACGGCTTTAGATTTTCTTATCATAAACCAAACATTTTCTTGGATATATTTGCAGTTAAGCATACCACATTACTCGTACCACCACCATTCAATGCTATTCCAGGAGCATATTTATACCCTGAAAAAAATTACAATGATTATGATATATTGGGCTTTTGGTACCAAAATAAAATGGGTGATAAAAAATCAGAAGCAGGTGCTCATGAATTCAATATATTTACATATTGGGAAGCGGACGCCAAGAAAGCTGATACTACAAATCTTAATTTAAACAGATTTACTTCCGGTATAACCTATATTTGGGATTTTTCAAATTTTAAAACAATAGCTGAGCTTGGGTATCAATATGGTACAAAAGGGGCATTAGATGTAGCCTCGTATCTTGCTTCACTTTCGCTGTCCTATAAAACAGGGGATTATAATTTTAAGATGGGTGATGATATTTACTCGGGTACTGCAGCTGGTACTAAAAATGAAATTAATACTTTTGATAATTATCTTGCGTCCAAGCATAGATTTTATGGATTAATGGATTACTTTTCTAATGCTCGTAATAATTATGGTGGACTCGGTTTGAATGATTTTTATTTCGGTGTTGATTATAATATTGCTAAAGATTGGAAAATTAACCTTACATCTCATTATTTTACCAGCAATCAAAAAAGTGTCAGCGATTTGTCTGATTATGGAAGCGAATTTGATCTTGCTATCAGATATAATATAAGATATGGTTTGTTCGTTGAATGGTTAAATGGTATATTTTTGCCAGGTGATTTGATGAAAGAATTTTATAGAACTCCATTGAAAGATAGGGTTGACCCAGGGTTTTCAAGTAGTTTGAGGTTTAGTGTCAAAATTTAAAATCATATCATAGGATTTGGCAATTTGTTGAAAAAGTAAATAATCTACCATTAATCAATGACTTAGTAGAACAGACTCACCTGTCTGTTAGTCGATTTCTCATTGTTCAAAGGTATGTTTGGGAGGGAAATATAACCCCTTCCTTTTTTATTTACAGTATGTTACAGGAAAGCATTCGTCGTAATATCGTGATAATTTTGTTTATTTGTATTCATTAAATTTGCAAAAAATCAAAACAATGGGAATAAATTTTTTAACAGATGGTGACCAGCATTTTGCAAGCTCTGAAAGGGGCAAAGCTGTCCGTTATATTATTATTTTTATATCGTTAATATTTATCGTACGGTTGGGTTATCTGCAATTAATTGAGGGTAGCAAATACAAACTAACCAGCGAGGCACAAGCAATAAAAAGAGTTAGGGTAGAGCCATTTAGAGGTAATCTCTATGATAGGAATAACAATCTGATAGTTCATAATGAACCTTCTTTTTCTGTAACTCTAACACCATATCTTTTTAAAAGTTATACAATGCCCTTGCTAACTAAAATACTCGGAATGGATTCTACTGAGATAATGAAAAAAGTTCAACGTTATAGAGTATATTCCGAATTTAACCCAATTAAAATATACCGAGATGCAGCCTATGATGTAATTTCTCAAATTGAAGAATTTAACGAGTACTTGCCCGGTATCGAAGTAGAAATCGAATACAAACGCTTATACGAATTTGATGGCAGAATGGCACATTTGCTGGGATATACCAGAGAAATTACAAAAGAACAATTGGAAAAGAAACCTTATTATTATCCAGGAGACCGCATTGGTCAATTCGGATTGGAAAGGTCTTATGAGAATGATTTACGGGGGACGTTTGGAGTACAATATGTAGCCGTAAATAAATTTGGGCAACGAGTTGCTTCGTTTGATAATGGAAGCATAGATTTACCTGCCAAGAATGGATTTGATTTGTATCTTGGGATTGATATCAGGATGCAGGAATTAGCTGAAAAATTATTAGAGGGTAAACGTGGCACAGTAGTGGCAATCAGTCCTCAGGATGGCTCAATTTTGGCACTTGCCAGCAAACCGGATTTTGACCCTCGTGAATTTAGTGGTAAAATTCCTTATGATATTTACAGGAGTTTGTCAGATGACAAGGCCTCACCCTTACTTCATAGAGCCATAATGTCGCAATACCCACCTGGTTCTACGTGGAAAATGTTAATTGCAATAGCTGCACTTCAGGAGGGAATTATCGATAATAATACTACATTTTATTGTGGAGGTGGGCTTAGCTTGGGGAACAAGTTTCATAAATGTCATGGTGCACATGGTAATGTAAATGTTCGGCACGCCATTCAAAGCTCTTGTAATACCTTCTTCTATCAGTTAGGCATGAAAATTGGGATAGATGTATTTGAAAAGTACGGCAAAATGTTCGGATTTGGTATGAAATCAGGCATTGACTTGCCCGGAGAAAGTTCGGGGTTGTTGCCCACAAGAGCATGGCTGGAAAAATTGCTGGGAAAGGTTAATCTCAATGGCAGAATGCTCAACTATGGTATAGGGCAGGGGGAAATATTAGTTACACCACTACAAATGGCTGTTTATACAGCGGCAATTTCTAACTTTGGCATTCTGTTTAAACCCCATGTGGTAACCCATATCAAGAATAATATTACAAATAAAATTGAAAGATTGAACATTCAGGGAAGCCAACTACCAATCAGAAGGGAAGTTTTAGATATAGTTAAAAAAGGTATGTTTGATGTAGTAAACTTAGCTGGTGGAACTGCTGGGATAGCAAGATTGGCAGATGTAGATGTTGGAGGCAAAACTGGAACTGCCCAGAATCCTCACGGAAAAGACCACGCTTGGTTTGTATGCTTTGCACCCGTAGAAAATCCCCAAATTGCGTTGGCAGTATTTGTTGAAAATTCAGGATTTGGTGGAGCTGTATCAGCACCAATAGCTGTTAAACTGCTCGATGCTTTCTTCCATAATAACAAGTATGAAGAATTCAAAAATCCACTTAAACATACTATCGCAATGCCTGATACTTCCTTGAAAGCTAATGTGCCAGAGGAAATTCCTGATTAATATGATAGGGATATAATTTGAAAATATATAATAATATTAGTCTAAAATCATACAATTCATTCCATCTTGATGCGATGGCTGTGAATTTATATGATACAAGTGATAAATCAGAAATTAGTTCAATTTTTGAAAATTTCGAGCACAATGACTACATTATTATTGGTGGTGGTTCTAATATACTTCTTCAAGAAAGTATTTATAAAAATGTGGTAATTATCAATTTTAGGGGTATCAATATTATTGAAAAAGATAAGGATTGCACAAAAATTTGTGTCGCAGCTGGAGAAGTATGGCACACTTTTTTGGAATATTGTCTTCGAAGCAAGCTATATGGATTGGAAAATTTAGCTCTGATACCCGGTAAATGTGGAGCCGCTCCAATACAAAACATT
Source organism: uncultured Hyphomicrobiales bacterium (assembly GCA_964449505.1). Classification (GTDB taxonomy): domain Bacteria; phylum Bacteroidota; class Ignavibacteria; order Kapaibacteriales; family UBA2268; genus JBDHXE01. The sequence goes on from CAYUZZ010000011.1 coordinate 10,233, forward strand.
GGGGCTTATGGAGTGGAGCAATCCGATTTCCTGGACTCCGTAATTGCTTATGATATTCTCGCAAAAAAGGAAGTGGTGTTTACAAATAAGGAATGTAATTTTGCATATCGCTATTCTATATTTAAAACTAACAAAAATTTAATAATAACTGATATAATTTATAAACTGAAACATCACTTTGAGCCAAATCTAAAGTATAAGGATTTACATCTATTTTCAGAGGATGATAACTTATCAGCAGAAAAGTTGTTCAATACTATTTGCGAAATCAGGAAAAATAAAATCCCATATCCTGAAGAGGTTGGCAATGCTGGCAGTTTTTTCAAAAATCCTACTGTTGATGAAGGAAAAGCAAATCAATTAAAATCGATTTATCCCGATATGCCTGTTTTTGAGAATGCAGGTTTATATAAATTATCCGCAGGTTGGCTAATAGAACATAGTGGCAACAAGGGTAAGAAGTTTTCAGCCAATAGCGATGCAATGGTTTCAGATAAACATTCTCTTATATTAATAAATAATGGTAATGCAAGGGGCATAGAGTTAAAAGAATTATCAGAATATATAATTAACTCCGTTAATAATAAATATGGTATATTGTTGGAAAGGGAAGTGAATATTATTTAGCAATTAATCTTCTTTAATTAAGATTAATGTCCAACTGTTGATTTCCATCTTGACCCTTTTCCAAAACAGTTGATTTCGTTTTTTACTTTTTTTAGAAAAATAATGTATAGTGCCCTCTCCCGATGAACGTATAATATTATTCAATAATTGAGCAATTTCATAAGAATCAATAAATTCGGGAGATAAAATGTTAGAATTTGTAAACCCTGGTATATCAGAATAAAGAATTTCTCCATCACTCTGTATAAACATTACATTAGTTTTTGGTGGCATTGTACATTGTCTTAGCAAGTTAACTATAAATTGTTCTGCTGATAGCAACACGTTAATTGCGCCCCTATAAGTGGAATCTTTGATAATTGGCAAAATATAAGAAAATACTTCGACACCCTGAGCAGAACGAAACTTCCTGGCAATAAACCTTGTCTTTTTGTCTCGCACATATTTAACATGTGACTGATGATTTATGTCTGCTCCTTCAAAACCGGAATATTTAGCAGGTACACTTATCCTTAGAATACCCTTTTCATCTACGTAGCTTGAAATAATAAAGAGATTATTAATGTCAAGTAAATCATAGAGTACTTTTCTGATAGACGGGTAGTCAAATTGTGAATCAATGATATATCTTTCGCATAATTCCATTGAATCAAAAATACTTTGATTTTCAGTTTTTAGCAAAGAACTAATCTCGGCAAGCTTAGCACTATAGAAGTTATCTTTTTTGACGCAAGAATACGTAATAAAGGTTACTAAAATTGCAACTACGTAGAAAAAATTTTTAACTGTAAAATTAATCGATTTTAAAATAAGTAACCTCCGACATAAGTTCCTGAATAGACCCACTAAGAATCTGCGTAATATCTTTGAATTCTACAAGTGCATTTTTGGTTTGCTCAACAGTGATTTTTAGTTGACTCATTACTTCGCTTATTTGCTGAGCAGAATTAGTTTGGGAAAATACTTCATTTGTTACTTGTTCAACGATAGGTTTAATTCCTTCAATTTGTTCAAGAATATTGCTGAAGTATTCGCTAATTTCGTTAACTTTGGCAACAGATACAAATACATCTCTGGTGAATTTATCCATTTTAACAACACCATTGCTAACGGTATTCTGCATTTCCTTTATCATAAATTCAATGTCCTGCGAAGCGTTCTGTGTCTGGTCAGCCAGCCTGTAAATCTCGTAAGCAACAATAGTAAAACCCTTACCGTATTCGCCTGCACGTTCGGCTTCGATTGCAGCGTTCAAAGAAAGCAAATTGGTTTGTTCGCTAATTTTTGTAATAGTAGTTACAATTCCTGAAATTTTATTTGCCTTGTCGGCAATGAGAGATAAATTTAATGAAAATGTTTTAGTAGCTTTTATAAAATCATTCATCAACTCGGTAAGGTCAATCAATTTATCGCTTCCGCTTTGGGCGGATTCAACCGTCTGATAAATTTTAGAATTTGCATTGTTCATTGCCCTGTTTAATTCGGTTGCAGAACTTGCTATTTGTAATGTTGTGGCTGCAACTTCGGTGGTACTCGATGCCTGCTCGGTGGCAGTGGCTTCCAATTCTCGTGCAGAGAAATTTATTTGGTTAACGGCACTATTTATTTCGATACTTGATTTTTGTACTTTACCAATCAATCTATATAAATTATCGGTCATAGTTTTATTGGCATAAATCATTCTAAGCACTTCGTTTTTAAGTTTGCCATTAAAAGAATTGCTATCATTCTGATGCAATCGAGATAAGGTATCCATTTTCTTAGAATTATCAGAAAAGAAGTTTCTAATAATCAATGCTGCATCTGTTATATTTCCATTGGCTATGGATTCATTTGCTCTTGCAGCACTCTCCAATGGCTTAGTAATATTGCGTGAAATTAGAACAATAAAAAGAAGCAAAATTATAAACTCGATAATTCCCAAGCCAACAATTGTCAAATTAAGTTGATTGAAGGTTGCCAGATATTCTTCTTCTGGAAAGAATAATGCTATCGACCATCCAGTAGTTTTGAACTTTGAATAGTAAATGATACCTTTTTTATGAGTAAATTTACTATAATAATCAATAAAGCCAGATTGTTTGGTCTTTATTTCAGATATTAATTCGGAAACATTATATGACTTGTAAATCTCATCGCTGCTTTTGTTACTTTTAATATCCACATTTACATAAGGATGCGAAATTAAATTGCCTTTTTGAGATATTAGAAATCCGTACCCGGTCTGATATACTTTTATTTCAGTAACAATCTTTTTAAGCCATTCCAAGGATAAATCTACTGTTGAAACGCCAATAAAACGCTCGGAGCCGTTGATGTTTTTGTAAAGTGGTCTTGAAAAAGTAGTCATCAAAACATTTCCGCCCCCCTCGTCAAAATATGGCTCCGACCAAACAGAACGACCTGTTTCTTTGGGTATTTTGTACCAATCCCATGTGAAATATTTATAATTTGAATCAGATAAATCGCTATAGAGAATTTGCTTGTTCTCCCTAAAATAATAAGGGGCAAAGAATTCAATGTTATTATTAATCACATAGGGTTCAAATGCAATAGTTGAACCATAAATATCGTTATTTTCAGCAACTGTTTCCCTGAGGAACAAATCAGTTCCCGAGGAAGTAAGCTCCTGAGATTTAATATAAACGTTATATGAGCGTACGATTCTGTTCACAGATTCCAAAACTGATTCAATTCTGTTTGCATTTGCCACGGCAATATGTTGTGCATCATCTTTCATATCATCTCGCATATATTGTCCTGTAACCAAATAGTAATATGAAAACATTACTACAAACAATATGGTTATAGAACTCAATATAAAGAAGGACAATCTAAAACTTAAATTTTGATTTATCAGCATTTTACAATTAATTTTATATTTTAAGTATTTAACAAATTTAAATTTAATTAAATTTTACATAATTTCGTGTAAATAAATAGAAATTGACATAAAAAAAATAAAATATATGATAATTGGTGTTTTAAAAGAGATTGTAATGCTATTTATGGAAATGGCACCATATTTATTATTAGGCTTACTTTTTGTAGCAGTTCTAAATTTATTTATCAGCAAGGATATAATAGTCAGACATGTTGGTAAAAAGGATTTCTGGTCTCTACTCAAATCAGCTCTTTTTGGGGTACCCTTGCCCTTATGTTCGTGTGGAGTGATACCAACTGCAGTTTATATGAAGAAGAATGGTGCATCGAATGGTGCCACAATATCGTTCCTTATTTCAACTCCGCAGACGGGTATCGACAGTATTATGGCAACCTATGGCATGATGGGACCTGTATTTGCAATTTTCAGACCACTTGCTGCACTCATAATGGGAATTGTTGGTGGTCTAACGGTTCATTTTTTCGATAGAGAAAATCTTGATAAGAATATTGGTTCATCTTCCAAAAACAGTATGCCCAAATTTATCAACATTTCCGATTATGTTGCTCCCAAGAAAGAGAGCTTTATGGTTAGATTAAATAAAACTATCAAATATTCATTCGTTGAGTTTATAGATGATATTTCTGGTCAGTTTATAGTTGGATTAATTATTGCGGGATTGATAGCGTATTTCCTGCCAGCTGAATTAATTGAGTCGAGCGGTATCGGTAATGGATTTATGGGAATGATAATAATGATTTTGATAGGCATACCAATGTATGTATGTGCCACCGCTTCTATACCGATTGCCCTAACCCTGATGATGAAGGGGTTTTCCCCAGGTGTTGCATTTGTATTTTTGGTTGCTGGACCAGCAACCAATGCAGCGAGTATTGCCATCATAATGAAGACTATAGGTAAAACATTAACAATTATTTATTTGACAACTATAATTGTTTTATCAATTTTATTTGGTTTTATTCTCGATTGGATTTTTAGTAATTTCAACTTGAATATAAGCGATGTAATGCACAGTCATATTCATGGCACTGGTTTGTTGAACAGTACTTTAAATGATTTCATAGCTGTTTTATTTTTATTACTCTTAGTGGCATCAATTTATAGAAAATATATTAGGAAGTATTTTATGAAAGAGAAAATTGCAACTGAAACCGAAAGCAAGGTTAATATTAGTGGAATGACTTGCAATCATTGTGTGATGAATGTCAAAAAAACCATCGAGAAAATTAGCGGAGTGCAGTCCGTTAATGTATTGCTAAGCGAGAATGCCGCTTATATAAAAGGTAATTTCGACATTGAACTGTTGAAAAAAGAAATTGATGAAATTGGTTATAAGGTAGAAGAATAAGCATTAGAATGAATGCCCAATTCCGAAATGAATTCTTATATCACCCAGCACATTTTGTGTAGTCCAGATTTTATAATCTGGCAAATTGTAATTTGGTCTGTAAACTGGAAATCCGAAATCAGCACGTAATGGACCAATCGGGGTGTCGTAACGTATTCCAAAACCAACAGCCCATGCAACTTTGCTTATGTATTCGTACCACTTAATACTGGTGCGGGCAAAATCATTCTCAGCTAACCAATTATAGGCATTACCAAAATCAACAAAAGCTACAAATCCAAATTTTGAAATCTGTTCACTTATCATTTCGTCCACACCGCGAGGTCTTGGCAACTTGTATCTAAGTTCTATACTTCCTTCCAACAATCCGGCATTCCCAACGATATTCGACAATAAGGAGTAGGAAACAGGTGTTAAATAATAACCATTTTTAAGAGTAGTATCGGTACTTGCCTCGATAACCGAATAATGCAATTCACGCGAAGACCAGCCCCGAACGCTGTTTGCCCCACCAGCATAAAATTGTCTTTCGAAGGGTATATATGCTTTGTCGGGCTCGAACAACTTTATAAAACCTGCTTTGAACTTGAATGCAGCCGTTAAATTATCCTCGATTTTTTCAAAGATGGAATAAGCCCCCTGTACTCTAAAATATTTGGCTATACCAGTTATCCATGGATGCGATAAAAAGAAATTCCAGCCATCAACAGAGCCGATAAAGTAATCACCTTTGTTGGGCTCAAAGGGATGATTCCTTCTATCACCAATCAAGGTGATACCAAATATATTGGCTGTAAGCAAGGCTATACCGGGGTCGTTAAGATAATAATATAAAGTCTGGTACAAATTAAGAGATTGCAGGAATCTAATGTAATAATCGTTATTGACGGGAGCGCCCGTAATAGTATCAGAGTTGGGTAATCTAATCACATCAACATAATTTACGGGGTTTTGAAATTCGAAATTAAAATCCAATATAATTTGATTTAGAAATGTTTCGTTGGTTAATCTGATTGGAATTCTAAGTGGTAGGTACCATGCTGAAATATTGAACAACTGGTTGATTGTGGAATATGAATAATAAAAACTTCCCGATGCACTTATTTTCATATTCTCTAATTCCCAGATTATTGGTTGCGACATTCGTACACCGAGTTGTCCTTCCCATTCGCCCTTTTCGCCCGAAAGTACCCTGCTGATATTTTTGGCTTGCAAATTAGTGAATATATTGCCCATCTGGGCGGCTCCTCCCCAATTCTTATGTGAAATTGAAGCTTCAACACCAAGATTGACGTAGTTATCCACTTGTGTGTTATTAAGGAAAAGCCCAATTGACCATTCTTTTTGCTTGCGATATTTTGTACTTATAACAAAAGATAAGCTTGTATCTGTTAGAGGTACAAACGCAGAGCTTGTATCAATACTTACAAATTCGAAAGTGCCGAGTGCGTTCAAATTATTTAGCGAGTTCTGTAAATTAAGATAACTAAACCAGTCTCCTTCTTTCAAATCAACTAACTTTTGTTTAAGTGACATTACTACCTCATTTTGATTGCGAAGACTGTCCACAAAAGTAATGCTTTTTATCCTTTGTCTTTTACCGGGAGAAAATACTACCGTTACCGAATCCTTAAAAAATTCTGGATTTACCAGTATTGGTTTTATTTCGAATTTATTATAAAAATAACCGTTATTTAGTAAAATTGAATTGATAGAATTTATTTTTGCATAAATCTCGGCTTCGCTGAATGGAGTTCCAGAGCGGATTTTATCAAGCTCATTAATTTTTAATCTGCTGAAAATATCAATGGAGTCCAAACCGGAAAATATAATAGTATCTATTAAATATCTACGATTTTCTGTTATATTGAAAGTAAGGATGTTATTATCAGAGCTGAAATCAGGGACAATGGTATAATACACTTCTGCATCGTGGTAACCATTGGCACTATATCCACTCTTAATTATTTCTAAATCTGTTTCAGCAAATTGTTGATTAAAAAATTTAATTTCGTGACTTAGAGATTCAATTGCTAAATAAAAAGAAGTATCGACTAATTTTGGAGTGACTTTCAAATCTTTAAGATTAAAGTAGTAATATTCGAATAAATCGTGCTGAATGCTTCTTGCAGAACGTTTTGAGGTAATAATATCCAGCAAATAGTCCTTAGAAAAAAATGAAGCACCAGCGAATTCAATTTTGTTTACTTCATTAAAGTCTGGGTAGTATTTAGACTTTACTAAAGTGTCGGAGATTATGTTTTTGTCGTATGATAATTGGGCAAAAAGCTCAGCGGAGCTAATGATAAAAAAATAAATAATTAATTTGGTAACAACAGTAAGTGCTGTGCTAAGAATTTCCCGAGCATTAATGTTTAAAAAAAAAGAATAATTCTCATCTAAAAAAGTGGTCGGGTTACTCCGTCTGATTCCCAAATAATTCATCAAAGGTGCACGAAATAATAAAATATAAAAATAGTTAAATTTGGGGAGAAAATCACAGAATTAAACTCAATACATTTGCCATTAGGTATATTGTC
>CAYUZZ010000012.1:0-16048 GCA_964449505.1 uncultured Hyphomicrobiales bacterium
ATAAAATGAAAACAGCATTAATATCAGGAATTACCGGACAAGACGGCTCCTATCTAGCAGAATTTCTACTTGAAAAAGGCTATGAGGTTCATGGTATTATGAGAAGATCTTCGGTTTTTACAACACATAGGATTGATAAAATCATGAATAATCCAATGCTATTTCTTCATCATGGAGATTTGGCTGATTCAAGTAATTTACATAGATTAATATCGACAATTAATCCAGATGAAATATATAATTTAGGGGCTCAATCTCACGTAGCTGTCTCTTTTGAAGTTCCAGAATATACAGGTGAAGTTGATGCAATTGGAGCGGTTAGAATTTTGGATGCCATAAGAGATAGTGGGGTAAATTGTAAGTATTATCAAGCCTCAACTTCTGAACTTTTTGGGGGAATACCAGAAACTGCTCCACAAAGTGAAACAACTCCTTTTTATCCAAAATCACCTTATGGAGCAGCAAAATTGTATGCATATTGGTTAACTGTAAATTATCGAGAATCATATAATTTATTCGCTTGCAACGGCATCTTATTCAATCATGAATCTCCAAGAAGAGGCGAGACTTTTGTTACTAAAAAAACAACAAAGGCTGTTGCCAATATTTCAAAAGGCATTCAAGATAAACTTGTTTTAGGTAATTTAGATGCTAAGCGAGATTGGGGTCATGCAAAGGATTATGTAAAAGCGATGTGGCTAATGCTACAACAAGAAAAAGCGGTTGATTACGTTATTGCTTCAGGAGAGACCCATACCGTAAGGGAATTTGTAGAAAAAGCTTTTAAAGTTATTGGAAAGGATCTCTCATGGAATGGAGAGGGCGTGAATGAAAAAGGTATAGATTCCTTATCAGGTAAGATTTTAGTTGAAATTAGTCCCAAATATTTCAGACCCTCTGAAGTTGACTTTTTATGGGGAAACCCAACTAAAGCTAATAAGGAGCTTAATTGGAAACCAGAAATAACTTTTGATCAATTAGTTACTGAAATGGTTCGATATGATTTAAACAATGATAATTATGGAGGTTTTGAATTAATTTAATGAATAATGAGTTCTAAAGTTAAAGATTTCGAAATAACTAAATCATTAGTAATTGATGGAGTTTATATTTTTAAACCATCGGTTAATTCTGATTTAAGGGGCACGCTCTATACTACTTTTCATAAGGATGTTTTTGATGAATATTTGCCTGAAGAATTATATTTTAAGCACGATAAATTCTCAAAATCACTTCATAATGTATTAAGAGGAATTCATGGTGATACTAAATCCTGGAAATTAGTAACCGCTGTTTATGGAGAAATAATGCAAGTAGTTGTTGATTGTAGAAAAGATTCACCAACTTATTTAAAACACGAGAAGTTTATCATCAACGAAACTAATCAGTTATCTGTTTTATTACCACCAGGTATTGGCAATTCTTTTTATGTGATGAGCAATGAGGCAATATATCATTACAAACTTGCATATCTGGGGGAATATCTTGATGCCGAAGATCAATTTTCAGTAAAATGGAATGATGCAGCAATTGGAATTGAATGGCCGACGCTAACGCCATTATTATCAGATAGAGATAAATAATTAATTAAAATATGGAAACAATAACACATAATAATCAAATACTTGCCATCATTTACCGCGATGATGATTGGGTTGAGGGATTAAATTTTATAACACCAAATGAGCTATTTGTTCAGGTGGGCTCTTGGTGGTATGATAAAGGAAAAAAATTAGCTTCTCACGTTCATAATGATTTTGAGCGCTCTGCAATGAGAACACAAGAAATGACTTATGTTAAAAAAGGCTCAATGAAAGTATTGCTATTTGATGAGAAACATAACCATCTTCAAGATTTTATTTTAAAAGAAGGCGATCTGGCTGTTTTCGCCTATGGCGGGCATGGATATGAAATTCTAGAAGATGGAACAAAAATCATTGAAGCAAAAAATGGTCCCTTTGTGGATGTTGAAACAGATAAAACAAAGTTTTAGTAAAATAAATTAATTTATTGAATAATTATGGCATACACGGATATAGAATACAAGTTTAAGAAAATAGGTAAGAATGTAACTATTGGAAAAAATGTATATTTTAGATACCCTGAATCAGTAGAGTTGGGAGATAATGTTATTATTGATGAGTTTTCTTACTTTACAACTTCAGTTCTTATTGAAGACTATGTTCACATTTCAACGGGCTGTTCTATCATTGGTGGGAAAGATAGTTTGTTTATTATGAGGGAATTTTCTGCTATGGGAGCTGGATCAAGAATAATCTGCAGGTCTGATGATTTCATTAATGCAGGACTTACAAATGCGAATATTCCATCAAAGTTTCGTAAAATATTAGAAAAAAAGGATGTTGAGATTAAAAAACATGCAATAATTGGAACAGCATGTGTTTGTCATCCAGGTGTTATTATTGGTGAAGGGGCAACTATAGGTAGCATGTCGTTGATAACAAAAGATTTGGAGCCTTGGTGGGTATATTTTGGAGTTCCAGCAAAAAAACAAATACGAAGGAATAAGGAAGAAATGATGCAGATTGTGAAAGATTTTAAGAACAGCTTAAAATAATTAATTATGGATTTAGCAAAAATATATGAATGGAAACTGGCATTTCTACCTTCGTTAAATAACAACTTTAATCAAAAAGTTAGAAAGATGAATAAGTACGGCAAATTACCTTTTCCATATTCATACCTAGCTAGTCTATACAAAGAAATTATTAAGGAGAGGTATTTAAAAATTGATAAAGTTGATTTTAATTATGATTTTTTCTGCTTATTTGGAAATTTACATGGTGAATCTGTTTGGTTCACAAATACTTACATATTAGATTATGCTCCACTATTTTTTGGTAAAAATATAACAATTGGCCCTGATGTGAAACTAATTACAAGTTGGCATGAAATTGAGAATTTTAATATTGTTAGAGCAGCTCCTATCTACATTGAGGATAATGTATGGATTACAATGAATGTAATAGTGTTACCAGGTGTTAGGATTGGAAAGAATTCAATAGTTGCAGCTGGCTCCATTGTGACTAAAGATGTACCACCTGATTCTCTTGTAGGAGGAAATCCAGCAACGGTTATTAAATCAATCGATAGAAATTTCAATTATTGGGGGGATTTAGAAAAAGATATTGTAGATAGAAATGCTATTATTAAAAAAAATATTTATATCAGCTTACTAAGGTTACCCATAAAATTATTGAATAAGGTTTTAAAATTAATTTTAAAGAAAATATTATGATTCAACAAATGGAACCTTGGTTTAGCCAAGAAGAAAAGAAAGCCATTAACCAATATATGGAAGAAGGTGGCTGGCTCACTGAGTTTAAGCGCACAGCTCAATTTGAACAGATGATTTCTGAATTTACAGGGGCTAAACATTGTTTTGTTGTAAATAATGGAACCATTAGTTTAACTTTAATGGCATTGGCTGCAGGAATTAAAGCAGGTGATGAAGTGATCGTTCCTAACTACACTATGATTGCAACGCCAAACTCGATTAAAATGTTTGGTGCTGTTCCTGTTTTTGTAGATGTTGAAGCAGAAACCTTGTGTATGGATTTGGAATGCGCTTATAAAGCTATTACTCCAAAGACAAAGGCAATCATGTTTGTAAATTCCAATGGTAGAAACCCAAAATTAGGCATAGAAAAGTATAAACAATTATGTGATGACCATAATTTAGTTTTGCTTGAAGATTCTGCTCAATCCTTAGGTTCATTTCATAACAATGGACAACATCAGGGAACGATTGGTTTGGCAGGAAGTTTTTCCTTTAGCGCCCCAAAAATTATTTCTACAGGGCAAGGCGGTGCAATCATTACAAACGATGATGAAATGGCCTATAAATTGAAAAGATTAAAAGATTTTGGCAGAAGTGGAGGTGGAAATGATATACATGATTCTATTGGATATAATTTCAAATTCACCGAATTACAAGCGGTCATTGGTGTTGAACAGATGAAAAAACTGCAATGGCGGGTAGATAGAAAAAAGGAAATTTATACAATGTATAAAGAATTATTGGTTGGTGTAAAGGAAGTTTTATTTTTTGAACAAGATTTAAAACACACAACGCCTTGGTTTATTGACGTGTTGGCTGAGAATAGAACTGATTTGATGGGTTATCTTAAAGAAAAGGGAATTGGCTCACGTTTGATGTATCCACCTATCAATAAACAAGTAGCATATAATTATCCTGGCGAATTTCCTATTTCAAATTTAGTAGGTGAAAAAGGTTTGTGGCTTCCATCGGCTGCTCAACTATCAAACGATGAAATAAATTATATAACCGATTCGATTAAATCCTATTATAATTAGTGAAGTTTAACCATTTGATAGCATTAGCAAAAGGATTCTTTTCTAATGGTAGCCAAAGAACGCTACGCGCGAAGAAAAATATTACGATTTCCTTTTTAACAAAGGGACTATCTATTTTAATAAGCTTTCTCATTGTTCCAATTACATTAGGCTATGTTGGAAAAGTTGAATACGGTATTTGGATGACAATCTCTTCTATTATAGGGTGGTTTGCATTTTTTGATATTGGATTGGGAAATGGACTTAGAAATAAGCTTGCTGAAGCTTTAGCAAAAGATGATAAAGAGACCGCAAAGATTTATATAAGTTCTGCATTTGCGCTTATTACAGGAATGTCGGCACTGATGTTTTTAGGCTTTTTTATTGCCGCCAATTTCATCTCTTGGAATGCAGTGTTAAACACAAATTTGGTTTCTAATCAAGAGTTATTTAAAATAGTGGTAGTTGTTTTTTTCTTTTTCTGCATTGGTTTTATTATGAAAGTTCTTTCTGCCATTTTACAAGCCATGCAGCGATATGCTATCAATGATATTCTAGGTGTTATTGCACAATTTCTTGGATTGGTTGCTATATATATTTTGGTAAAAACTACAGATGGGTCTTTATTTAACTTATGTTTGGTTTATGGCAGTAATTCGGCAATAGTTCTTTTAATTGCGAGTTTTTTCTTGTTTTCAAAGTCATTAAAAGAATTCAGCCCGAGATTCCAAAATATAAATCTTAGAAAGGCTATTCCATTATTAAATCTCGGAATGTGGTTTTTTTTTGGTCAAATATTGTATTTAGTAATTAACCAAACGTCAATTATTCTAGTAGTGCAATTTTTTGGTCCAGAAGATGTTACGGTTTACAACCTTGCATTTAGGTATATGTCCATTATTTCAATGTTATACATGATGGTTTTAACTCCATTTTTATCGGCATTTACTGAAGCTTATACTAAAGGGGAATTTAATTGGATAAAAGCTACCATGAAAAGGATTAATTATATTTGGATAATTTCTTCTATTGGAACAATTGTACTCATATTTGGTTATCGGTTATTTTTTAAAATATGGATTGATAATCAAATTCATATTCCAGTTCTATTGATTATTTCACTCGGTATTTTAAGTATAATTAATACGTTTTCTTCAACTTTTACACTTTTCTTAAATGGAGTTGGAAAAATAAGATTACAAATCTACATAAATGTAATACAAGCGATTTCTTTTTTCCCTTTAAGTTACTTATTTTATAAATTAAATTTTGGATTACCCAGCCTTGTTATCCCAAATATTATTTTTTTTATATCTGGATCTATAATCTTTTATATTCAATACAGCAAAATAATTAATCAAAAAGCAAATGGAATTTGGATTAAATAGTAAAAGATGATTATAGCAGAAATAATAGGCGGATTAGGCAATCAATTATTTGAATATGCAAATGCGAAAGCATTGTCTATAAAACTAAATAAGGATTTATATTTAGATTTAAGTTTTTTTGATCAATGGAAAGACAAGGATGTTTATCGTTTGGATAAATTTAATACACAAATAAATCTTGCTTCTGAATTTGACATTAATAGGGTAAAAAGAATTGATAAATCCCCTGCGATTTATAGGAGAATCTCAAGAAAGTTTGGCTTCTCTCCATTTCAAAATGGTAAATTTCATTTTGATGAAGAATGGTTTTCAAATAATAGTGTTGAAAGATTAATAAGTTGCAATGACATTTATATTAGTGGTTATTTTGCGGGTGAGCAATATTTCAAAGACATTGAAAATATAATTAGAGGTGAATTTACTCTTAAAGAACCAATAAATTTTAAAAACAAGATTATAGAAGAAAAAATTGTTAATTCTAACTCAGTGAGCCTACACATAAGAAGGGGGGATTATGTAGATAATAAATATTTTGCTCAAATACCATTAGAATATTATTATAATTCAATAGAATTAATTGAAAATAAATTTCCAAACTCATCATATTATGTATTTTCTGATAATTTGAATTGGGTAAAAAACAATTTTAAAACCAATGTAAATTTACACTTTGTTGATGCCAACGATTCATCTACTGATTTCATGGAGCTTTATTTAATGTCAAAATGTAACCACAATATTATTGCAAACAGCACCTTCAGTTGGTGGGGAGCTTGGTTAAATAAGAATCCAGACAAAATTGTAATTGCTCCGAAGGTTTGGTTTGGAGATAAAACTGCACAAGAAAATTATAAAAATGGACAACATGTTCCTAATAATTGGATAAAAATGTAATTTATGGAAAATAACATCTACGTTACCCAGCCTGCACTGCCTCCCTTGGAAGAGTTTACGGAATTATTGAAACAAATCTGGAAAAATAAAATTTTGACCAACAACGGCTCGTTTCATCAACAATTTGAGCAAGAACTTGCTGATTATCTTGGAGTAAAATATATTTCTCTTTTTTCCAATGGTACTTTGGCATTAATAACTGCTTTACAGACATTAAAAATTACAGGGGAGGTAATCACGACTCCCTTTAGCTTTGTTGCAACTACACATTCTCTTTGGTGGAATAATATCAAACCGGTTTTTGTAGATATTGAACCTGATTTTTGCAATATAGATGCTGAAAGGATCGAAGGGGCGATAACTCCACAAACTACTGCAATAATGCCAGTGCATGTATATGGCAATCCTTGTCAGGTTGAAATAATTCAAAAAATAGCTGATGTATATGGATTAAAAGTAATTTATGATGCTGCTCATGCTTTTGGAGTAAAACTAAATGGTAACTCTATATTAAATTACGGAGATTTATCCATACTTAGTTTTCATGCAACAAAAGTTTTTAATACAATAGAAGGGGGGGCAATAATTTGTCATGATGAAAAGACAAAAAAACGAATTGATTTTCTTAAAAATTTTGGATATGACGGCGAATTAAGGGTTGTGGCACACGGAATAAATGCTAAGATGAATGAACTGCAGGCAGCTTATGGATTGTTGCAATTAAAATATATTGATAAAGCAATAGTCAATCGGAAAAGAATTTGTGAATTGTACAAGGAATTACTAAGTGACATAAATGGTCTTAGCTTTCAAAATGAATTAAAAGAGGTTAATTATAACTATCCCTATTTTCCAATTTTTATCGATGAGAAAGCATTTGGTATGAGCCGGGATGATCTAAATGAATTTATGAAAAGTCGTAATATTTTTGGCCGTCGGTACTTTTATCCGTTGATTAGTCAGTTTCCAACTTATAAAGGATTATCTTCGTCGAATCCTACAAATTTACCTATAGCAGAACTAAAAACAAAACAGGTTTTTTGCTTACCAATATATCCCGATCTTGATTTATCAGATGTCAGAAGAATTTGTAAATTAATTAAATCTAACTCAATATAATTCAATGAAGAAAATTCTTATGCTTGGCGGAAGTCATTTCCAAGTTCCCGCTATTAAATACGCAAAAAATGCAGGTTATCACGTAATTACAGCCGACTATCTTCCTGATAATCCAGGTCACAAATATGCTGATGAGTATTATAATGTCAGTACAATTGACAAGAAGAAAGTTTTAGAACTTGCGAAAAAATTAAAAATAGATGGAATTGTTTCCTATGCTTCTGATCCGGGGGCTCCTGCTGCTGCTTATGTAGCCGAGAAATTATCATTGCCCGGAAATCCGTATGAATCTGTTAAAATACTCCAGAGAAAAGATTTGTTCAGAGAATTCATGAAAAATAACAATTTTTTGGTGCCAGATACAACTTCGTTTCGCAATTTGAAAGAAGCAAAAGAATTTGCATCTGTTCGACTATCACACAAAGCTATTGTAGTAAAACCTGCCGATTCATCAGGGTCTAAAGGCGTTTCAAAACTTCTTTCTATTGAGAATTTTGATCAGTCTTTCAAAAATGCAATGAATTATTCAATTGCAAAAATAGTAGTAATTGAAGATTTTATTGAAAAGGCAATTTATGAAATGGATGGTGATGGATTTGTTTGGCAAGGAAAACTTGCATTCAGATGTTTTGGGAACCAGCATAATGACCTTGAATGTAATCCTTATGTCCCGATGGGTATTAGTTTTCCTTATATTCAAGAAAAACCCATTCAACAAAAGGCACATGATATTATTGAATTAATATTGACCAAATTAAAAATGAGAGTTGGTGGCCTTAATATAGAATATTTGACTGATTCCGATGGGAATATTTATATTCTTGAAATTGGACCCAGAAGCGGTGGAAATTTAATTCCTGAAGTAATAAAACTCTCCACTGGTGTTGATTTGATTGCTTATTCTATAGATGGTGCCATGGGTAAAGATTGTACTGATTTAAAAATGGTTGCCCCCGATGGATTCTATTCTTCCTATATCCTTCATGCTAAAAAAGATGGAAAAGTTAAGGGTATTAAAATTGATGATGATATGAAACACAAGATAATTCAAAAAAATATTATTACGAAAATAGGAAGTGATGTAAAGAAGTTTGATGGATCAAATAACACATTAGGTACCTTTATCCTTAAATTCGATAGTCAGGATGAAATGATATATTATCTTGATAGAATGACAGATTACATTTCAGTTGAATTATTTTAACTACACAAACTAAATATACGTTTATGTTTAAATGGGAAAAATTAGGAAGAATATTTAATCCTTTAGATTATCAAGGAAAATATTGGATGAGTGAATTTGCACAGGCACCTTCAACGCTATTGTTTGATGATTTTGTACGTGTATATTTTTCTTGTCGCTCTCAAAGAGATAAGGATGGTCAGTTTGTAAGTTATTCAGCATTTGTTGATTTGGACAGAAAGAATCTTTTCAACATCATTAATGTATCCAATGAACCAATATTAAAACTTGGCAAGAAGGGATGTTTTGATGAATTTGGCACTTATCCAATATCAGTTATCAAAGAAAACAATGAATATATTGCATTCTACGCTGGATGGACGAGATGTGTTTCCGTACCTTTCAATACGGCTATTGGCATGGCAAGGAGTTGTGATAATGGTGTGACTTTTCAAAAATTAGGTGATGGCCCTGTATTGTCTTATTCACCTGATGAACCATTTTTAATAAGTGGACCAAAAATAAGAAAGTTTGAAGATATTTATTATCTCTTTTATATAAGTGGAAAAGAATGGCTAAGTATAAACGGTAAATCGGAAATGGTTCTTAAAATAAGATTGGCAACATCACAAGACGGTCTAAATTGGAACAAAATCAACAGTAATCTTATTACTGAATCATTCGACTTGAATGAATCTCAAGCAAGTCCTGATGTTTTTTATTCAAATGGAATATATCATATGTTTTTTGACTACTGGATACCTACTAATTTTCGCAAAACGAAATTGAGAAAGATTGGATATGCTTATTCATTTGATCTTGTTAATTGGACAAGAGATGATAACAAGGCTGGTATTGATATATCTAATGACAATGCATTTGACAATGAGATGATAGCATATCCACATATATTTGAATTGGATGGAAAAACCTATATGTTGTATCTTGGGAATGAAGTTGGGAAATATGGTTTCGGTATAGCTGTTTTAGAAGGAGAGTTAAAATGATGAATTGGGAAAAGTTGGGGCAAATATTTGAATTCAACAAATCTTCCCTTGTAAGCACTTTTGTAAGTCATACACAATCGCCTCAAGCCATTATTTATGAGGATTTTGTAAGAATTTACTTTTCCACACGAAAAACTGATGCCAATTTCTTCTATATAAGCCATATTCAGTATGTTGACATGGATTTGGAAATGAAAACCATTCTTCAAACCTCTCAACACGAGGTAATTTCAATGGGGAACCTTGGATGTTTTGATGAACACGGAATCTTCCCATTGAGTCCTGTAAGAGTAAATGATAAAATTTATGCTTACACTAGCGGATGGTCAAGAAGAAATGCGGTATCAGTTGAAACTGGAATCGGTCTTGTAATTAGTGACAACGAAGGATATACTTTTAAAAGATTTGGGAATGGCCCCGTTTTAACTTCATCTCTTAAGGAACCTTTTCTTATTGTGGATGGATTTGTACGACAGTATAACAATCGGTTTTATATGTATTACATTTTCGGAAAGAAGTGGACAGAAGAAACAGAGACAAAAGTACCTGAAAGAGTATATAAAATTGGAATGGCAAGTTCAGATGATGGTGTTAATTGGAAAAAATACGAAGGCCGTCAAATTATTGAGGATTTGATAGGTGATGAAGAGTGTCAAGCTTTACCAACAATTATTTATCGCAATGGGGTATATCACATGTATTTTTGCTACCGCTTTGCTACTGATTTCAGAACAAATCCTAACCGTGGCTATCGATTGGGTTATGCTTATTCAGCCAACTTAATTGAATGGGTGCGCGACGATAAGAGTAAAGGTATCGAATTCGGTAAGACAGGCGAGTGGGATAGTGATATGATGTGCTATCCGCACTTAATGGAAATAAACAACAAAGTTTATATGCTTTATAACGGTAATAATTTCGGGAAAGATGGTTTTGGCTTGGCTGTATTAAAAGAAACCTAACATGTCTAATATAATTTATAAAACAAATGAGGGCAGAGCAGATGAAATCCTTGAACATTTGGAGACCTGCGATAAAGACTTCAGACCACCTCTTAGCCAACGTATTGATCTATCAGAATACTGTGTAAAATTAGCGCAAAATGCAACCAATTTTGAGGCTTGGGATGGTCATAAGATACTTGTAGGATTGGTTTCTGTTTACATGAATAATTTCAGTATAAAAACTGCTTTTATTACAAGTGTCAGTGTGTGTCACGTTTACACCGGTAAAGGTATTGCAAAAAGACTAATGGCTGAATGTATAAAAGAGGCAAAACAAAAAGGATTTGTGCAATTACAGCTTGAAGTCAATGTATTAAATGCACCCGCAATAAAACTTTATAATTCATTTGGGTTTTATATCACCGAAATAGATAAAGAAGTAATTAAAATGAACCTTAAAATATAATCAAATGACAAAGAATAAACAAAGAGACTATAATCTAGAGTTAAAAGACACCAAAGATCATAAATATGCTTATAGTTTTGATTTTGATGTTATGCATCCTTTTATGCTTAAATCTTTTATACCTTTTTTCAGACCAGGAAATTTTTTGGAATTAGGAAGTTTTCAAGGGAATTTCACAGGAAGATTTTTACCCTATTTTAAAGATATTACTTGTGTAGAAGCTTCAATAGAAGCACTAAATATTGCAAAAAGTGAATTTGGAGAAAGTGTTAAGTTCGTACATTCAATGTTTGAAAAAGCAGTCCTTCCCGTAAAATACGACAACATTGTATTAACTCATGTGCTGGAACATATTGACGATCCAATTGCTGTTTTAAAAAGGATTAATGATGAATGGATTTCTGATAATGGTAGATTTTTCCTGGTTTGTCCTAATGCCAATGCGCCTTCTCGCCAAATAGCTGTAAAAATGGATTTAATAAGCCATAACTCAGCAGTAACCACTGCCGAAGCAGAACACGGACATAGAATTACTTATTCCTTAGACACCTTGGAAAGAGATGCAACAGCTGCTGGTCTAAAAGTCGTACATCGTTCAGGAATTTTCTTCAAAGCATTAGCAAACTTCCAATGGGATAAATTATTGCAAACAGACATAATTTCACCAGAATATTTAGAAGGTTGTTATAAACTAGGGCAACAATATCCAGATTTGTGTTCAAGTATTTTTTTATTGTGCGAAAAGGGTAAAAAGAATGAGTAGACCATTGCTTTCAGTTTGTCTAATTACATATAACCATGTCAATTACATTAGAGATGCAATTGAAGGTGTCTTAATGCAAAAAGTAAACTTTAATTGGGAACTTATTATTGCAGATGATTTTTCAATAGATGGTACTCGGGAATTAATCCTTGAATATAAAAATAAATATCCAGATTTTATTACATTAATTTTACAAGAAAAAAATGTAGGGGCTGCACAAAACTGGATTGATTTGATTACAAAACCAATATCCAAATATATTGCCTATTTTGAAGGTGATGATTACTGGACAGACCCATTAAAATTACAAAAACAGGTTGATTTTTTGGAGGGAAATCCTGATTTTTCTTTAAGTTTTCACAATGCTTTGATAAAATGGGAAGACGATTCTTTGCCAGATAAGTTATTTTGCCCACCCAATCAAAAGGAGATTTCTACTATTGATGATGTTATTAAAGGTTGGTTTATTCCATCTGCAAGTATGGTATTTAGAACTGAAGTTATACGGCCACTGCCTAATTGGTTTAAAACTATTTATAATGGAGATTACGCTTTGCATTTATTAGCAGCTTATAAGGGTAAAATTGGTTATATAAATAAGCCGATGGCAATATATCGTAAAGCAAATGGATCTTTATCGTTTTCAGTAGGGCAAAATATAGAATATATTAATTCTCAAATAATAAATCTTTTGAAATTAATCAATTTACACACTTATCTTAGGTTTGAATTGCTTATTAATGAAAGGATTAATAAAATTGAAAAAGAAACAAAGATGTACCTTTTAAAAAAGAAGAGTAAAATACTTTATTGGATTATTAACCCAAAAAAAGTAATAAAAAAAATAGGGTTAAAGTTATTTATTATAGCACAATATCAAGGATAGTTTTAACAAAATAATTTTTCTCATTGTCAAAATCAAGAAATTTCATAGATTTTTTAATTACATTTTTGATTATCCTAATAGCTGATAATCCTATTGTGGTTGAGAACCGATTTTTTAACTTAGGAGTATTCTTCTTCTTGTTATTAGTGTTTATATACAGAAAATTAAAACTTGATAGTCAATTAATTTATGTCGTTTTTTGTGTAACATTAATTATTGTAATACAGGGTTTTCAATGGGATATTAGTTATTTTACAATGATGACCTTTATTGTGTTAGTTGTGCTCACACCCTATTTGGCAATAAAGATTGTGGGCATTAATTATCTTAGAATCACCTCTAAAATTGTTTACTATGTTTCAATAATTAGTTTGTTTTTATACTTGGGACAAGTATTTATCCCAGGTGTTACAGATTTCTTATATGCAATAGAAAGCAATTTTGCTAAATATTCTTCTTTGCCCGAAAGGCCTTCAATTTTCATTTATTCAATTGCTATGAATACAGTGGATGAAGGGAATATATCTTCATTTTTGAGGAATCCTGGAGCATTTCATGAGCCAGGAGCTTTTGCTGTTTTTATTGTGCTTGCCATCGTAATTAATATTATGTTAGACGATAAGCCCTTTTCAAAGAAAAATATTATTTTGTTAATTGCTTTGATAACTACCTTTTCCACCGCAGGTTTCTTGGGAATATTTTTGGTCTATTTAGTTTATTTTTTTTATATAAAACGAAAGGATGTCAGGGTCTTATTTGTTTCAAGTATCGTATTTATCCCATTGATTTTGTATGTAATGCAATTGCCTTTTATGGCAAATAAAATAAAAGATCAGGTTATGGAACAAAGTGGTCAAAGTTTATCAACAGGGACATCTGGTAGGATTTTAGGAGCTAGAAAAGCAATTGTAGTTTTAGGTAGATATCCATTTGCAGGCAGAGGCCTAACACAGGCTAGTAGAGTTACTGATATGACATCTGATGAAGCAGCTGGTTATGGTTATATGAATTTTTATTCACAAATAGGTATTGTATTTTCTATATTTTATACAATTTACTTTTTAAAAGCTATGAAAAGAATTTCTTTTCAATATTCAAAGGATATTCGTCTATGGTTATTATTGCTAGTTAGCTTAGCAATCAATTTATTTAGCCAAAAATTTATGGGAGATTCTTTTTTTATTATGTTCTTATTTATTGGAGTATTACCTGAATTTTCATTCCAAAATTTATTAAAATATCATCATGCAAAATAACACCCTCCTCATCACCGGCGGCACAGGCTCTTTTGGGCAAGCCGTGCTCCATCGTTTCTTAAAAACCGATGAATTTTCTGAAATCAGAATCTTTAGTCGGGACGAAAAAAAACAGGACGACCTTCGCAAGGAACTCAATAATCTAAAAGTAAAATTTTACATTGGCGATGTACGAGATATGCGCTCGGTTGAAAGCGTCGTGAAAGGTGTTGATTATATTTTCCACGCAGCAGCCCTTAAACAAGTGCCTTCCTGTGAGTTTTTCCCCATCGAAGCGGTAAAAACAAATGTACTGGGAACTGAAAATGTGCTAGATGCCGCAATAAAATTTAGTGTAAAAAATATGGTAATTTTAAGTACGGATAAGGCGTGTTATCCCATTAATGCGATGGGTTTATCGAAGGCAATGATGGAAAAAGTGATGATTGCCAAGTCAAGAAATGAAGAAAAAACCACCCTTTGTGGTACGCGCTATGGCAATGTTATGGCAAGTCGTGGTTCAGTTATTCCTCTTTTTATCGAACAGATAAAAGCGGGCAAACCCATCACCATCACCGACCCTGCCATGACACGCTTTATGATGACCTTAGAAGATGCCGTGGATCTTGTTTGGTTTGCTTTCAGAAACGGAAAACCCGGCGATATTTTCGTTCAAAAAGCACCTGCGGCAACTATTGAAACACTGGCTATTGCCTTGAAAGAACTCTATAAATCTGATATTCCCATAAACATCATTGGCACGCGTCACGGCGAGAAACTCTACGAAACGTTGGTAAATCGTGAAGAAATGGTCAAAGCTATCGACTTAAAAAACTATTATCGCATTCCTGCTGATAACCGCGACCTTAACTACGGTAAATACTTCTCCGAAGGCGAAGAGCATGTAAGCCAAGTAGAAGAATACCATTCGCATAATACGAAGATTTTAGATGTGGAAGGGATGAAGGAGTTGCTGATGAAACTGCCGGAGATTCAGGAGGATGTTCGCAAGCTCACAAGGGAATAGAACGCAGATGACACAGATTAAACAGATTTTCGCAGATGTATAATGATTATAAACACAAAGAGTTAACATCAGAGATAATACGCTGTTTCTATGAAGTGTATAATGAATTAGGTTTTGGATTTCTTGAGAAAGTGTATGAAAATGCATTAAAACATGAACTGGAGAAAAGAGGGTTTTATGTTGAGAAGCAAAAACCAATAAAAGTTCATTATGATGATATTATTGTAGGTGAATATTATGCGGACTTAATAGTCAATGAGTCTGTGATTATTGAATTAAAAGCTGCTGAAAGTCTCTGCAAAGAGCATGAATTGCAATTAATCAACTATCTAAAAGCAACGGATATAGAAGTAGGTTTGCTCTTGAATTTTGGAAAGAAACCTGAATTCAAAAGAAAAATATTTACAAACAAATAATCAGCGCAGATCGCTCTATCAGCGTCATCAGCGTTCCATTAATATTGATTATGAAAATAGGAATAACAGGACAAACCGGCTTCGTCGGAACACATCTCTACAATTTTCTGGGTTTGCAGGAAAACGTAGAACGTATCTCCTTCAAAGACGAATATTTTCAAAATATCGAACAATTATTGTCCTTTGTGAAGTCCTGCGATGTGATTGTTCATCTGGCCGCTATGAACCGCTACGGCGATCCGCAAGTGATCTACGAAACAAATATCGAATTGGTCAAAAAATTAATCACTGCCTGCGAACTGGCCGGTGCAAAACCTCATATCCTTTTTTCCTCTTCCACTCAGGAAGAAAAAGAAATGCCTACGGAAAATCAAAGCTGGAGGGGCGTAAGCTGCTGGAAGAT
>CAYUZZ010000013.1:0-15859 GCA_964449505.1 uncultured Hyphomicrobiales bacterium
AATATCAAATCCTGCTATCGTGGCTTTGCCTGAACTTGGTTCGAGCAGTCCACAGAGCATTTTCATGGCAGTTGATTTTCCTGCACCATTTGCTCCAAGAAATCCAAATATCTCACCAACTTTTACATTAAAAGTTATTGAATTAACAGCAATAAAACTTCCGAAAGTTTTAGTAAGTTCCTTAACTTCTATCGAATTATTATTAATCATCTTGTTGTACCATTAATTTCATAAAACAATCTTCTATATCAGGTTGGATATTTTGAATACTTATATTATGGTTATCTTTAGTAGCAAGGTAATCGTCAATACTTTGTATATTTGATATTTCCCTTTTATCTGTATAGTGAAGATATTCACCCGAAGGATATACTCTTTCGGCAAATTCATAATTTCTCAAATCGAGAAGTGTTTTGTATTTATTTTCGGACTTAATACCTAATAATTCCTGATTGAATTGTTTGATTAAACTAATCGGAGTAGAGGTTTGTAAAATTCTTCCCGATTGGATTAATGCAACTCTGTCGCATAGTGCTGCTTCGTCCATGTAGGGTGTTGATACGAAAATAGTAATTCCCAGCTTGTTTAATTTTTTTAACATTTCCCAGAATTCTTTTCTTGAGACTGGGTCAACACCCGTAGTTGGCTCATCTAAAAGTAATAACTCCGGCTTGTGTATTAATGCACAAGATAGGGCAAGTTTCTGTTTCATACCACCGGATAACTTTCCTGCAAGCCGATTTTTGAACGGCTCTATCTGTTCGTAAATATCTTTAATCAAATAGTAGTTATCCTTGATTGTAGTGCCAAAAATTGATGCGAATAAAGATAAATTTTCTTCAACGGTCAGGTCGGGATATAATGAAAACTTTCCGGGCATATAACCCAATTTTGTTCTGATTTCCCTAAAATCTTTATTATTATTTAATCTTAGTACTTCCACAATGCCACTGCTTTGCTGTAAAAGTGTTGCAGCAATTCTCATAATGCTTGTTTTACCTGCACCATCGGGTCCTATCAGTCCGAATATTTCCCCTTGCATAACTGATAAATTTATATCTTTAATGGCTATATTTTTACCATAATTTTTATCGACATTGCTGAAAATTAAATCAATCATTTTTTTTCCTATTTAAAATTAACCTCTCCAGGCATTCCAATTTTTATTTTACCGTCATTATTAACCATAAGTTTAACCGCATAGACCAGATTAGTTCTTTGCTCTTTGGTTTGGACTATTTTGGGTGTAAATTCTGCCTTATCAGAAATCCACACTATTTTACCTGAGTATTTAATTAATGATTTGTTTGCACCGTCAATTATCACTTCAGCGTTATTGCCTATTTTCAAGCTACTTATCATATCGGCACTTACAAATGCTTTTAGATACATTTTATCAATATTAGCTATTTTTAAAAGAGGGAAACCAGCTTTTGCAAATTCACCATTGTTGCTGTAAGTCCCCAAAATTATTCCATCTATTGGTGCTAATATTTTGGCTTTGGCAATTTGGTCATCTAATATTTTTATCTGTTCCAATAATGGATATTTCTGTGAAAGATTAGCGCGATTTGCATCATTAATTTTAACTTGGGTAGCAGTTAATTGTTTATGGGTTGAAGTGATTTCCCCATCTATATCATCATATTGTTTCTGAGTAGCAGCACCACCCACTAACAATTTACTAATTCGTTCTTTTTCGCGGTTTAAAATGTCAATCTTGTTCGAGAAAACATCGGTCTGTGAACTAATATCCTGCATACGCATTTCCACTGAAGCAATGCTTGCCAATATTTGTAATTTTTGCAAATATATTTGAGTAGTATCAATCAATACTAATTGCATTCCCTTCTTAACTGACATGCCTTCCTCTGCCGTCATTAATATTACTTTGCCATTTATCTCAGAAGAGATAATTATCTCGTCCGTCTCGAAATTGCCAAATGCATCAGATATTTCATTTTCATTGCTGCAAGCAAGCAAAGCAGTAATGAGAAATAAGAATAAAATTTTTTTCATAGCATTACTTCCTTATTAATAATTTCCACTAATATTCTGTAAATTAATTTTAGCATTTAATAGCTTAGTTTTGTGCAACTCCATATTTAATTCCAAATCAAGCAACGTGTTCAATTCTATGAAATAATCTGTTGCACCCACTGTTCCGTTTTCCAACTGTAATTTCCGCTCACTTACAATTCTATTTTGAATTTCAATCATTTCTAAATCATTTCCTACCATATTGGTAAATTTTTCTAATTCACCTTCATAATTATTGATAGCAATTCTAAGGTTTTGAGTAAAATTATCTTTTTCAGAATCTATAATTTTGCTGTTAATTTCTAACATTTCAGAATTTTTTGATGCTACACTCCAATCATAAATTTCCCAATTTAGTCTGATACCAGTCATATAAAAAGCAGAATTTTTTATTTCAAACATATTAAAAGGATTGGGTGAACCTATACCCACCTGTGCAAATAAATAAATCTTTGGCAACAATGTACTTTTGGCGAGTGATTTGCCGGCATCTAAAGATGACTTTTTAAGCTCCAAACTTTCTATTTCAGGTCGCTTAATAACATTATAATCAACTACTGGCTCTGTGGGAATTTCGAACTGCAATGAATTAACATCAAAATTGCATAATTCGGATAAATTCTTTTTAATTACTTGCAAATCGAGCTCCAACATAGATATTTTCTGTTTCAATTTAATTGATTCCAAATCAAATTTGCTAATGATACCCTTTGTGGCAGTCCCATTTTCAAGCATTATTTTGAACTTATTGCGGTCGGAACTTAGTTTCTGATTGTAATTCTCGATTATAGTAATGTTATCCTGAATTTCCAATATGGAAAAATATAATTTGATAACATTATCCCTGATTTTTGTCAAATTCGACTCTACATTTTTGACGTTGACCTTGGAATCAATTTCGCTTTTCGAGATTAAATTAGAAATTACACCACCATCATAAATCATCTGATTGATATTTACGGAAGATTTATATTGCTCCTTAGGTATTTGCTGCATGCTTAAATTAGGCAAATTTATTGGAATTGCGAAGACATCAGATTGATAGCTTGCCTGAGCATCAAGTGTTAGTTTTGGATAATAGCCCGATTGCAAAGTACTTTCAACAAGCCTACCGCTCTGTTTGTAATAATTTATCTGACTGTTTATGGGAGCAAATTGAACAGCCTTTGCCA
Organism: uncultured Hyphomicrobiales bacterium; assembly: GCA_964449505.1. GTDB lineage: Bacteria > Bacteroidota > Ignavibacteria > Kapaibacteriales > UBA2268 > JBDHXE01. The sequence continues at coordinate 3,213 of CAYUZZ010000013.1, forward strand.
ATAAGTCTTCCAATTTGACGCTTTGAGATTGAAGCGTTGCATTGCCCAAAAGAATTAATATACCTATAAAAAAGTATTTCTTCATTTAACAGTTCCTTCATTAATTAATAAATTATTTAGAACTACTGATTTTATAGTTTCCTTTCTTTTCAAAAGAAAATTTTTGTATTCTTTATCGGAAATTGCAAAAATTAATTTTATCATCGACTCTGCCACAAATGGAAAGACCATCAAGCTAATGGTGTTGATTATTAAATCCTGTGCATCAACCTGTTTGATTTTCCCTGCTGCGGCTTCAGAATCAATCTGAGTTTGGAGTTTTAAAAATTTATTCCTAATTTTATCTAAAATTCCACCAGTTTTTTGCTGAATAACAGAACCTGCATTCTGATGAGAACGAGCAATGGTATTTATTATAAATCTTGGAATAAATGGATTCTTCATCAAGAAATCAATATAATTATCAATAAATATGGATATTTTTTCAATAACAGATACATCGCTCTCCCAGATAATATCAATCCTGTTAAAAAACTGATTCATTATCTGAGTAAAGACCATATCGAATAGTTTTTCTTTGCTTCGGTAATAATAATGCAACAAAGATTTGTTGATGCCTGCATTATCGGCTATTTCCTGCATCTTGGCACCATCGAATCCCTTCTCCAAAAACACATTGGTTGCAGACTTGAAAATCAATTCTTCGGTATTATCTTCTTCCAATTTAAACCTCTATTTCAATAAAACAAATTTAACTAAAAAGATTAACTAAATGGTTAAACTATTTAGACAAAATTTTATTTTAAAAAAGATTTAAAATTTTTGAAAAATAAAAGATAATTTTCAATACTTTCTTAGAAATTTTTAATTTGTTCTGCAAAATTTTTCCACGAAGCTACATTTTTATAAGATTTAATATTCTCTTTTATATGATTTGTATCGCTTCCAAAATACCTTTTAATACCTTCGGCTATCAGCATAGGTTCAGATTTATCAATCATAATACCAGCACCAAACGGCTCAATCATTTCACGTAAACTACCTGTATTGGTGGCTAAAACAGGCAAATCAAAATAATATGATATACCCACAATGCCAGATTGGGTGGCAGATTTGTATGGTAGCACACACAAATCGGCAGCGCAGAAATAGTCAGACACTTGGTTGTCGGCGATATACTGATTGAAAAGATGAACTCTACCATTAAGATGATTTTGATTTATCAAATCAGAATATTCATCAAACGAGCCATAAACTTCACCGCAAATCATTAATTCATAGTCATCTTCCAAGTAATTGAGGGCTTCTATCAGATTGTCAAGTCCCTTATATTTTCTAATAAAACCAAAAAATAGCAGAATTTTTTTACTTTGCTCAATTCCTAATTTGCTTCTTGCCTCCTTTTTGTCAATTTTATTACCAAAATTATCATAAAGTGGGTGAGGTAGCTGAATATAATTAGCGTCGGGTTTTAGTTTCAATAAATCATATTTAACAGTATCCGACATCACAATAAAATTGTCGCAATTGCCAAGGAAGTACCGAATAAGCTGTATATCGCCAAGTCTTTTTTCGTGCGGAATTACATTATCAAGAATAGCAACCCTTTTGGTATGATTTTTTTTAAATAATTTATAAACAGTACCAAGTGAAGGTGCAAAAAAAGGCATCCAAAATTTTGTGATTAACATATCTGGAGCATAATCAGCAATACTATTCCCCGTCAATAACCAGCTGAATGGATTAATAGTATTTAATATTCTCTTAGCATCAATTTTATCGGCATTATCATCATTTTGCACAAACTGTGTGCTTCCGGGAAATAATAAATTTGGATATTGTGTGGTAAAAGTATAAGCTTTTATTTCCTCAGATTTTTCAAGTTCCCTAAATAGCGATGCATTGAATTGAGCAATTCCTCCACGGAATGGATAAAATGTAGATAAATAGGCAATTTTCATAATAAACAGCAATTTTTAATATAAAGATACGTAATTTACGATAATTTTTTTAGAGAAACAAAATGTCTTCAGATAAAAAGCAAAAGCTAAGAGAAAATGGAATAACGGAAAATACAATATATTACTGGGGTTATATGTACGACCTTGGTGTTACCTACATAGTCCCTTTTTTAAAGAAAATGAAGATTTTCAAAGAGGGGGATAGTGTTGCCGAGATTGGCTCTGCCGAGGGTGGAGTTTTACATGCATTCCTTGATAATGGATCTAATTTAGCACTTGGTACTGATATTGCGAAGTTGCGTTTAAAGGAAGGTGAGGCAATATCGAAAATAATTGGTTATAATATAGAATACCATTATCATGATATAATTAACGAGGAACCGTATCCACAGTGGGCAGAAAAATACGATTTGGTGATTTTAAGAGATGTTATTGAACATTTGGACAATCCTGAAATTGCAATACGTAATATTAAAAAGATTATCAAACCGGGTGGATTTCTATATATTACATTTCCACCCTATAAATCACCATTTGGTGGGCACCAACATACTTTGGCCGGGAATTTTATTACCAAGATACCTTGGCTACATATTTTACCAAAAAGTCTATTTTTTAAATTAATCAAAAGTGGAAGGCCGCAGGACATTGAAGAAGTTGAAAGATTAAAAGATTTGCAGTTTAGCCCTGAAAAGATGGAATATGTTGCAAAAAAAGCTGGCTACAAATTATTTATGGTTGACTTTTACTTAATTAGACCTGTATATAAAATGAAGTTTGGATTTAATCCCATAAGAATGAGAATAGGAACCAAAAATAAATTTATTAGAAATTATTTTTGCCTCGAGGCATCATATATTTTGCAAAGTATTTGATAATATTTCCAAATTTGATTATATTGCATTTATAGGAGGTATAGAATGACAATTAATTCCGATAGAAATCTTGACACAAACAGGATAGAAGAGAGCAGGGAACAACAAATTCCTGTTCAGAATAGAATACAACAGCAGATTGTTAAAGATGCCGTTCAAGGTGAGACAAGCCCTCAGCAACAAATGATGCAGTTGTTTACCAGTGCACCTAATTTGAATGTTTCGCAACAAACTGCTCAATCTCAAATTCAGAAAGGTTATCTTGACGTCAAGGTTTAATTCGTTTAAAAAGATTTTGCATGGTATTCCGAATTTTTTCGGAATACTGTGCAAGAATTATGAAAAACAAAACCATAATTAAAGCAAGTAACACTGTAGGCAACGGACTCAAAGTATCACCTATGTAAGTTCTAAAACCTTTGTTAATCCCAGTTCCATAAATAATAAATATATGAACTATGTATATCATCATAGTCTTTTTACCTGTATTAGAAATAAATTCCGGTACAGATAAATAATTGGCAACAATAGATAATATACCAGAAATAATAAGTACATTTCCTAAATGGAAAAACTGGAAATTGTGTTTTTGCAGAAAGTCGAAAGTTTCCATTCCTGTAAAGGTATAAAGATTGCCAAGAATAATTCCAGATAATGATACAAGGGATAATCCTACTATTATGGTTGCAATCGAAAATTTAGTATTATAGGCAATTCCGGCACTCTTTGAAAGTATATACCCATAAAAGCCACCCCAAAGCACAAAACCCATCCATGGAGATAGCGGGAAATTTGAACCGTAATTAGAAGTGAAATAATTTGTAATCGGTAACGGGAAAATATCTAGCCAATTTGCATAGAACACTGTTGGATAAATAAAGAATAGAAACGCTCCAAATAGAGGATAAGAAAGCCAAACAGGTACCTTAAGCCATTTGTAAAGTCCATATAGCAAAATCAGACTGAGCAATCCAAATGAAATACAATGCAAAGCATCTACCGCAACAGAAGATTGAAAGGAAAATATATCGAAATTAGATAAATTTGATAAAATGGAAGGATTGAACCTTAGCAAATAGCCAGTAAATAATAGCAAACCCACCCTTTTAAAACCTTTAATTACACGTTCGTTTTTCCAGAAAGGCATATCTTTACGCAACAGCAAATAAGAGAAAATTGCACCAGACGAGAAGAAAAATACTGGGGCAGTAATGCCCCTGAAAAAATTCCAAATATAGTAAAGTATATAGTCATTGTTACGGTAAATGGGGTCTAAACATGTATCTATGGTATGCCCCTGCACCATCATCAATATTGCATAAGCTCGCATCAGATCAATAAATATCAATCTCTTAGATTGCTTACTATGGTCCAAAGCATGTTCGGTATCTATAAATTTTGTCAAATTAATTCTCAAGCATTTTTACAATTTTTGAAATATTTGATTAAGCCATTGGTTGACGAGTCATGAGTCAAAATAGGGTTATCATCAGAAAGTTCTCTTAAAATTTTACCTGCCAACTGCTTGCCTAATTCTACTCCCCACTGGTCAAAAGAATTAATATTCCAAATAACTCCTTCCACAAACACTTTATGCTCGTAAATAGCTATGAGTGCACCTAAATTAGCAGGGCTGATTTTTCTGATTAAAAATGTATTTGATGGGATATTTCCATTAAAAACCTTGTGAGGCAATATGTCTGCAATTTCTTTTTCGCTTAAGCCAGCTTTTTTTAATTCCCACAAAACAAGTTCCTTACCTTTACCTGTCATTAGTGCTTCGGATTGCGCAAGACAGTTAGCTATCAATTTACTATGATGGTCAGAAATATTATTGTGTGAAGTACATGGAACAATAAAATCAACAGGAATTTTCTGCGTACCTTGGTGGATTAATTGAAAAAATGAGTGCTGGGCATTAGTTCCAGCAGTTCCCCATACAACGGCACCTGTAGAATATTGAACTTGATTTCCTGAACTATCTATATATTTACCATTACTTTCCATATCCAATTGTTGCAAAAATTCTGGAAAACGGGCAAGATATTGGTCGTAAGGAATAATGGCATGAGTTCGTAAACCCATAAAATTATAATACCAAATACCAAGTAATCCCATCAATACAGGTATGTTTCGCTCAAATGGAGTATCCTTAAAGTGCATATCAACTGCATAAGCACCCTCCAGCAAACGATTATAATTATCATAGCCAACATAAATTGCAATTGACAACCCAATTGCAGACCACAGAGAATACCTACCACCAACCCAATCCCAAAATTCAAACATATTCTCTTCGGGAATACCAAATTCAGCACAAGCAGATTTATTTGTGGATAGTGCTACAAAATGGTGCTTCAAATCTTTTTGGTCGGCATCGGTATTAGAAAGAAACCAATCCTTTGCAGAAATTGCATTCGTAAGAGTTTCCAAGGTAGTAAAAGTTTTTGATGCTATAATAAATAATGTTTGGTTTGGATTAAGACCTTTGATTGTTTCTGCCAAATCAGTCCCATCAACATTCGATACAAAATGGATATTTATATTTTGGGAAGAAAAGTGTTTTAATGCAGAGCAAACCATTGCAGGACCTAAATCCGAGCCCCCAATACCAATATTAACCACATCGGTGATAGTATCTCCAGTAAAACCTTTCCAATTTCCATTTCTGATATTTTGGGAAAAGGATTTCATCTTTTCTTGTACCGCAATGATTGCTGGCATTATGTCTTTACCATCTACAAATACCGGATTTTTTGACTTATTGCGAAGTGCAGTGTGCAGTACAGCCCTTTTTTCGGTAAAATTAATTTCAGAGCCACCAAACATATCTTCGATTCTATTGTCCAGCCCAGATTGCTTTGCCAAATCTAACAAGGATTTTAGTGAATTCTCGTCGATCAAATTTTTGGAATAATCAAAAAGTATATCGCCAAGTCTGATAGAAAAACGGTCAAACCTATTTGCATCTGCATCGAACAAATCTTTAATTTTAAGTTTTGATAATCTCAAATAATTCTCGCCTGTAATCTTCCAAGCAGAAAGTGATGTAGGATTTATCATAATTATTTTCATTTACCTTTTTATTTGAATATGAAAATACAAAAAAATGCAATAAAAATTTTGAGAAAACTTTAATAATTTTTTTTTACTTTGCATAGTTTACCAAAACAATTAAAATAATAAACTTTTTAGGGAGATATTATGGCAGCAAAGAAGTTTGAAGGCACTATATGTGCAATCGTTACTCCATTTAAAAAAAATCTCACAATTGATTATGATAAATTCAAATCATTAATTGATTTTCAGATAAATAATGGGGTAACAGCAATTGTGGTAAGTGGTTCTACTGGCGAAGGTGCCACACTCTCTGCCAAAGAAAAAATATCACTCTATGTAACAGCAATTGATTATATCGGTGGCAGAGTGCCGGTAATTGCAGGAACTGGCAGCAACAATACTGCCGAAACTATTGATTTGACTTTAATAGCCAAAGAGCAAGGTGCCGATGGAGTTTTGCTTGTTGCACCGTATTACAACAAACCAACCCAAGAAGGACTTTACAATCATTACAGAGCTATTGCAGATAGTTGCGATATACCGATTATATTATATAATGTTCCTTCAAGAACATCCGTTAATATTCATCCAGAAATACAACTTAAATTAGCAGAGGATTGCCCAAATATTGTTGCCACCAAGGAAGCGAGTGGCAATTTAGAGCAAATGGCTCAGATAATACGCAACGCTCCGAAGCACTTCAATCTGTTAAGCGGGGACGATGCTCTTACACTTCCTATTATCGTTCTTGGAGGCAAGGGGGTAATATCAGTTATTGCTAATTATTTGCCAAAGGAATTTTCACAGTTGGTTAATTTTGCACTCAAAGGCAAAATTGACGAGAGTAGAAAACTGCATTACCAATTATTGGAATTGATGCAAATGAATTTTATAGAATCAAACCCAATACCTGTTAAGTCTATACTTAGCAAAATGGGTTTGTTGGAAAATTACTTAAGGCTACCACTATTGCCAATTACCAAGAAAAATTCTCTAATTATTACAAAGGCATTGCATGATGCAGGTTTAATTAAATAAGTAAACAAATATTATGGATTATTATGATAACGCATCCCTTAACCAGAGGGAAATTTATAAAATTGTAGAAAAAATTGCTTCGGGTACATTCAAAGATGAAGGCGAATTTTTAAAATCATTAGTACAAGAAATTGTTGACCACCAAGAGTTTGAAATTATTGGTGGTAGAATCTGGGAAATACACTCTGATGCATTAGAATATTCCTTAAAATATCAATATGGTAATGTGGTCAAAGTCCCCGATAATTACTCCTTTAAAATAGCTGACCAACCAATAATACAAGACCTTCACGAGAAAAGAACTACACTTAACAAAGAGGAAGACCCTGTGCTGCTGTCATCAGGCATTTTTGTATATTCAGTGACAGGGGTTGGAGAAATTATCAAAACTGACGATGGCAGATATTTTAAATATTTGCTTGGATTTAATGCAAATGAAATCTTACAGTCTTTTTACGAAGTACTTTCAATCATTTCAAGTGTTGCAACAATCACAATCAGAGGATTGGTGAGCAAAGAAGAACAAAAACGATTCCGCCGTGATTTGGTTAAGGCATCAGAAATTCAGCGCAATTTGCTTCCCGAACATGATGTAGAGTTTCACGATTATAAAGTTTATGGAGTGTGTATTCCCGATAGTGATGTAGGTGGAGATTACTTTGATTATCTTAGAAACAAAGATGACGAAGAGGAAAGATTGGGCATATTGGTGAGCGATGCTGCAAGTAAAGGACTGCCGGCAGCCATTCAGGCATTGTTTGTATCAGGGGCGGTAAGAATGGCACAGGCTTTTTCCCCTAAAATATCGAGCCTTTTTTCAAGGTTAAATACTCTGATTTTCGACACCTTTCCTTACGAGAGATTTGTTACCTTATTCTACTGCGAATTATCACTTACCAGCAATAGATTGGTATTATATGCCAATGCAGGTCATTGCTCACCCGTTTATTATCGATACGAGAACGATGAAGTACAGATGCTGGAACCTACGGGTGGTTTGCTGGGAATTGTACGTAAGCAAAAGTTTAATGTAGAAAATATCATTATGCGTAAGGGTGATATTATTGCAATCTATACAGACGGTATTACCGAATGCCAGAATACCAATAAAGAAATGTACGGTGAAGAAAGGTTGATAAATCACATAAAAGTAAATAAAAATCTTCATCCTAAAGATATTTCTTTAAAGATAATCGAAGATGTACAGACATTTTCTGCTGGCTCGGTATATAATGACGACAAAACCTTGATTATAATAAAACGCGACTTATAAGAATAAACTATAATATCATATAAATGGAACAATTCTTTGCTTTTTTTGGGAAGAAAATAATTAATTTTTTTAAGGAAATTGGGCAGATAATTATACTATCTATCAACGTCGCCCGCTATTTTCCCCGATTTTTTAAGGATAGAAGGTTGGTAGTTGACCAAATGGTAATTGTTGGTGCAGATTCATTGCCCCTTGTTGTTTTGATAGGTTCGTTTACTGGAGCCATAGCTGCATTGCAGGCGACCAACCTTTTCGATAAGTTTAATTTGATTGGTGTTGCAAAACCCTTCTTAGGCTCATCAATTGCTACGGTAGTGTTTACCGAACTTACCCCAGTTCTTACTGCTCTGGTAATTGCTGGCAGAGTAGGAGCATCAATGGCAGCCCAAATTGGCACTATGAAAGTAACAGAGCAAATTGACGCCTTAGAATTGATGGCTATAGACCGTAATCGGTACCTTGCAATGCCACGTGCAGTGTCCACTCTGATAATGATGCCTATACTCGCTGTTTTCTCCAATTTGGTTGCTCTTGCGGGGGGTTATATTTTAACTGCCATAAAATTTGATTTTTCTTTCGCAATTTTCTTTGATTCAGTCCAACGATTTTTCAAAATAGAAGAAGTGGCAGTAGGGTTAATCAAATCATTCCTATTTGGTGGCGTGACTGCATTGATTGGTGTTCATGTAGGATTAAGTACTTATGGCGGTGCCGAAGGAGTTGGAAATAGCACCGTTAGGGCATTCACTCTTAGTGCTGCATCTATACTGATTATTGATGCTTTGTTTGGTTTAGTCTGGTAGAATGATGACTTTTTTAAAAAAAAATAAAAAATTTTTTAAAAAAGTGAAGAATAAATGGAGTTCAGTTGTCTTAACGTTTGTAAATGTACACAAAAATAAAAAAGGAGTGCTTAGGGACAAATAATATTACCTTGTTTAATAATTTCAGGTTTCATTATTGGTAGTAAAAGGTACCTTGTGTAATTATAATAGGTAATACTTATAGCAAAATTATTCATCATGTTTCTATTAATTTAGGGAGTTTTTTAATGGAATTCTTTCATGATGTTAATTCTGGTGATGTCCTTGAGTTGAGACAATCAGTGGAAAACAAAGAGTTTTTTTTAGCATTCAAGCGTATGTTCGACATAGCTGTATCAACTTTTCTGATTATTTTCTTTTCACCTTTAATGGTGTTCTTAGCTATAATGATCAAGCTCACTTCCAAAGGTCCTATTCTATTCAAGCAAATAAGAGTTGGACATTATGGGCAAGAATTTGTGATGTATAAATTCAGAAGCATGGAGCAAAATAGTGACAAAGATTATACAAATATCAAAAATGAAATAATTAACGGTACCTTTGTCAAACAAAATGGGGACCCGAGAATTACTAAATTTGGTAAATACCTTCGACAAACTAGTTTAGACGAGTTACCCCAATTCTTCAATGTGCTTATGGGTGATATGAGCCTCGTAGGACCAAGACCTTCAGAAATTACACTTTGTGGTAACGAATACCAGCGTTCTATAAGGACGATAGTAAAACCAGGCATGACAGGTCTTTGGCAGATAAAAAACCGCGCACATTCCACACTTGGCGAAATGATTAACTACGATATCGAGTATATCGAAAACATAGGGTTTTGGATGGACTTGTATATTATTCTGAGAACTATTCCGGCAGTTATTCTTGCAGACGGGGCTTATTAAATAAGTATTTAGAAAAATATTGGATAAAAAAAGCACAGTTGATTTATTAGACTGTGCTTTTCCATTTGTAAACTTAATTTAAAAAAATTATTTAACAACATTATAATTCACTAATATTGATTCAGATTCAGGAGTTTTAAATTTAAAAGTAAGAACAGAAATTTCTGTCGATTCAGTAACCGTTTTGACCAAGCCAATTCCCTGAACATAATAATAATGTGTAGGAATTATCACATCACCAATGCTGATAGGCGATCCCTGATAGTTTGCAGTAGCATTAATTTTGGAATTAATAGTGTATTTCTGTGCGGTATATTCTTTGCCCATTACTTCAACCACCACTTTGTCACCCTTAGTTCCTTCAACTTTCAAATTTCCACTCATATCTAACGACAGACCACCAAAATCAAATGGTATATTTGACAAATCAAGAGAGAAAACGTCCCATTTAGTAGCATTGTTATCAGCAATTTTCACCCATTGATTTGGAATCTGGTCAACAGGGATGGGAAGTGTGCCACCAGTCGGCAAAATTGATTGCAATAGAACAAAAAGCTGGTCATTTTCTGTGTATTGATAAGTATCGTCACTATAAGTACCATCAATATAATTTTCGAACTTGAAGGCTAATTTTCCTTCTTCAGTTGACTGTTCTTTAATAATGATAGAATCGCGAGAAGGAGTAATTTCATTTGTCTCAGGGTCAGTTTCGGTAGAATTGTAAGCCCAAAAAGAACCAGTTTTGATAGGAAAATAACTACCACCATCCACAGGTGGATTTGTAGAATTGTCTGATGACGAACAGCCTGCAAATGCTAATATTGCAACAGCAACCAAGATGCTAAAAATGTTTTTATACATGAATTCTCCATATTTACAGTTAAAATGACTAAAACGCAATTTAATTTAATTTGTTTTATCTTATTTAGTTAATACGAAATAGGAATAGAAAAATTCAATAAATTTTATTCTACCAAATTTTCGCTTATATATTTAGCTATTGCTAAAGAAGAAGTAAGCCCTGGCGATTCTATGCCGATTAAATTAATAAAATTATCAAATCCATATTTGGATTCATTAGCTATATAAAAATCTCTGATGGATTCACCTTGTTTTTGAAGTTTTGCCCTAATACCCGATTGATCGGGGCTTAGGTCGTCTATACTAATTCCGTTCAAATAAGTCTTGGCTGCCGCGAAAAACTTATCCTTTACGTCTTCCACTTCATAATTTTGAATATTTTCTTCCATATAGACAGTATCGGGTCCAAGTTTTAGTTCACCTGCCAAATCAATAGTAAGATGAATGCCCAGTCCGGAGTAATTTTCTGGAGGAATAGGATAAATTAAATTTGTAGCGATACTTTTTTTAGAGGAATGAAGCCTGTAATATCGTCCCTTGCAGTAGCTTAGGTCTAATTTTTCCTTTATAACATCAATACCTGCCATTTTAGCAATTTTATCTGAATTTAGACCACCACAATTTATGAGGTATTTGGTACTTATGAAAAACTTATCAGAACCGCATTGCAATTTGCAACGATATGTGTCTTGGCTTTTTTCAATCCCGATAAGCTGGTGCAGGTAAGCTATTTCTCCTGAAAACGATTTGGTGATTTCAATGAAAGATTCCATCAATTTGTGTGAATCAATAATACCCGATTCGGCTGAAAATAGACAAGCAGTAGCCTTTACTCCAGGATTAAATTTTTGCAAATTAGAAACTGAATCCTCATAAAAATTTTCTACTCCATTATTAATACCTTGCTCAAGAATTTTCCTCATACGGGGTATTTCATTTTCATTAACGGCAAAAATGTATTTGCCTATTTTTTTGTATGGGACTCTGAAATTATCACAGTGACTATACAATAATCTTCTGCCCTCTACGCAGAATTTAGCTTTCATTAAACCAGATTGATAATACATTCCACCATGAATAACTTCGCTGTTGCGTGAGCTCGATTCCATACCAAAAGATTTGTTCTTTTCAATTACCAACACAGAAAGCTGCCTGGAAGATAATTCCGAGGCAATAGCCAATCCTACGACACCCGCACCCACAACAACTATGTCAAAATCAATCATAAATATCTACTTATTTTAAATACAAAATTACTATTTTTGTACGAAACGAACTTATAAAAATGAAAATGAAAACAAAATTAGTAGTAATCACTTCTATATATTTTTTAGTCGTAAATTTGATAATACTTAATGCTCAGGTAATTTCTGTTGGAGAGCAATTAGAATATGATGTTTCATATCTTGGTGTATCGTTTGCAAAAGTCATAATAAGCACCGAAAGATTTGAAAATTTAAATGGTAAAATGACTGTAAAAAGTAAAGCTAAAGTATATTCCTACGACCACGTGCCATTAGTAAATCTCAAAGCGGATTTAGAAACATGGTTTGATAGAAGCGGATTATTTTCACATCAATTCGTACGCAATCTCAGTGTTCGGAAAAAACCTTGGGAATATCAAAAAGTTCAATTCAACTATCTAAACAGCACCTTGAGAAATCAAAAGTGGGTTAAAAGTAAACTTGTTTCAGCCCTGGCATTTGATATAAAGCAAGGACTTAAATTGCACGATCCACTAACTTCATTTTTTAAATTACGTCAGATTACAGAAGCCTATAAAAGCCGCCAATTTTATGTTTATTTGGACGAGCAAGATGTTTTTAATACATCTTTCAATTTTGCCAAGGATAAGCAAAGTATCG
>CAYUZZ010000014.1:0-15773 GCA_964449505.1 uncultured Hyphomicrobiales bacterium
CAAAAACAGTATTCAAAAGTAACAATAAATTTTCAATTGATAAAATAAAAAATGAAAATTTATTAAAATAAATTATGCACTCATTTTATAAGAGTTAAGAAATTTCTTAAAACTATTAATTTCGTTGTTTAATTTATCTTTTGGTCCATAAATTTTAAAATAATAGGGACCTTCGGGAGATGGAACGATGGCAGCAAGAACCATATAATTGTCAGTTGGAGTAAATTCCTGAGCCATAGGGAAAGGTTTCAACTTGTATGTTCCTTCCAAAACTACAAAAATAATTTTATCACTAACTAATTTTGTTTCATTAGTTTTGTCCAATTTGGTAAATTCTGCTTTCCAGCGGTCAATATTTTCTTTAATTAAATCTTGTTCACCAAAAAAGAAACCAGTAACTTTAAGATTAGGGTCACTTTTAAGTGAGTATTGGAGCACTCTTAAAGATGAAGCAGGAGCTTCTCTTTGCCATGAATCAGGAGTTGTTAGCTCCACCCCCGATATTTTTACAATTGGGTCGCTAAAGTCTTGATTCGAATCTTCCGTTAAAGTATTCAGGTCACCATGTCCGGGCATAACACCTGTATGTGGGTCATCCATTTGCCGGTTTGCATCGGGTGTTTGTACTTCTTCTTTTTTCTGCTGATTGCATGAAGTTATCAGAGTGATAGAAAGAATTACCAATGCTAGTATGTATTTAATCATCTTTACTCCAAAATTATTCTAATTTACACATAAAATTTTATGTAGAAACGATTTATTAGAAAATAAAATTTTAATAAATGTCCCTCTTATTCAAATTTATTTTTTGTTTAGGAAATAAAGTGTTAAATTTGTACGTTATTACAAATGTTTATGCGTTTTAATTACATACATTATACAGATAAAAATAATATTTATATTTAATTTGAGGTATCTTATGAATTTTAAAAAACTTGGTTTTCTATTTGTGATTCTAATGCTTGCAGGTAGTGTAGAGTCGGCTTTTTCGCTGTCTCATTTTACACTTACTGGCACTTCAAGTCAGAATTTAACCATAGTAATTCCTACTTTAAGTAATCCACGGATTGGCGATGATGCTCTAACAAACGGCGATGAAGTTGCTGTGTATGATGCTTCAGGAAATTGCTGGGGAGCGTCTGTTTGGGCAGGTGCTAACCTTTCGATTACAGTTTATGGTTTCGTCGAGGGTGACGAAGGACTTGGAATACCAGACGAACCTGGTATGCCTATTGGACAATTGATGAAATTTAGAATTTGGGATACAGAGACAAATGCTGAATTTTCAATTGTAACCGCAACACCCGCTCTTGGTAATTTAAACTATGCACACAACAAATTTATTCAGATGTCTGTTCTGCAGGCACAATTAGTGCCAGCTACCCCAAATATTCAAAATCCTGTCAACAACCAATTCGGTTTCGATCTCGATGGCGATTTGGAATGGGAGAGTGTACCAAATACATTATCATACGATTATGATTTATCCGCAAATGTCGATTTTTCTGCACCAATAATTAGCGGTAACACTACTCTAACAAGTGTTGCTTTTACAGGCTTATCAAATGGTACACTTTATTATGCACGCGTTAGAGGTAAAAATGCTGTTGGTGACGGAAATTATAAAGTGATTCAATTCACAACTAAATTGCCGAAAACAGTACTCGCTACACCTGCTAATAACGCTAAGGCAATTCCTGTAAGTGGTACTCTAAATTGGAACGCCGTAAGCGGTGCTACAAGTTATGATTTAGTAATAGCTACAGATGCATTGTTTACCAATACTATTGTTAGTACTAACGTTGCCACAAACTCGTATAATTATTCAGGACTTTTAAATTTTACTGATTATTATTGGGAAGTTCAGGCAGTTAATGGAAGTAACTTTGGTGACTTCTCTGATGTTTCCAAATTTACTACTAAGTTGGGAAATCCAGCATTTACTAATCCTTTGGATAATAGTGTTGGTGTTCCTGTTAGTGGCAACATTTCTTGGAGTGCTATTCCGGGTGCCTTAACTTATACTCTTCAAATTGCTGATAATGCAGGATTTTCAAATCCAGTTGTCAATCAAACTAATATCACAGGGACATCAATTGCGTATTCAGGATTAAATAATTTTACTGATTATTTCGCAAGAGTTAAGGGTGTTGATTCTGATGGTGAGGGTGATTATACATCAATCACATTCAGAACAATATTGGGAGTACCCACAAATACTACGCCTGCAAATGGTTTGTTCTCGCAAGGACTTAGCGGAACATTACAATGGACAGCTGTAACAGGTGCAGCTCTTTATGACGTTCAGATTTCTGCAAATAGTGCTTTTACCGCTATTATTGTGGACCAAACAGATATAGCAGGCACTTCGTTTAATTATACTGGTTTGATTAATGCCACCGAATATTTTTGGAGAGTAAGAGCCAAAAATACTGAAGGCACTAGTGCTTATTCAATATTCACAAACTTTACCACTTTGGTAGGAGCTGCTACTTTAGTTTCCCCTGCTAATAATGCAAGCAATGTAAACCCGCTAAGTGGCTCTTTTATGTGGAATGCCCCTGCAACAGCAACACTTTATAGAATTCAGGTTGCTACAGATAATGCCTTTACTAATTTGGTTTATGATGCTAACAATCTAAATACTACATCATTTACTTACACAAATCTATTGAGCAAAACACAATATTTTTGGAAAATTTATTCCTTCAATGCAAATAATCAGGGTACATGGTCTAACACATTTAACTTCACCAGTGGTCTATCAAAGGTTGTGTTAGCATCGCCTGCAACAAATACTGCAGGATTAGCGCTAAACAATGTGATATTATCCTGGAATGCTTTGAATGGTGCTGATACTTATAGGGTTATCGTATCAGAAAATTCAGATTTATCGACACCAATTGTTGACCAAAATGCTGTTAATACCACAAGCTATACTTTGAATGGCCTCAATTATAATAAAACTTATTATTGGGCTGTTAGAGGACAGGATTCATTTGGTGATGGTCCATTGTCAGATATTTGGAATTTCGGAACAAAAGTTGACAAACCTGTATTGGTTTCGCCAGCTAATGATGCAGTAGATGTACCACTTGGCGGCACATTCTCTTGGAATGCTGCAGCTGGTGCCGATGCTTATCAGATTGAAGTTTCCCTTGTGAATGATTTTGCTTCAACAGTAATCAATCAGGGAAATATTGTCGGAACAAGCTATAATTACACAAATTTGAACAATAATACCGACCATTATTGGAGAGTTCGCGGTTTCAAAAACGGTGCCCCTGGAGAGTGGTCAAATACTTTCCATCTAAAAACTATTCAGTTATTGCCACCTGACCTTGTTTCACCTGTTAATAATAGAATGGACGCATATTTTGATATTACTTTGGATTGGAATACTGCAAATCAGGCAACAGCTTATGATGTACAGATTGCAACTGATAATAATTTCTTCAATATCATTTCTTCGGGTACAGATTTGACCGTTACCGAATTTGATGTTACAGGATTACAATACCAAACAGTTTATTATTGGAGAGCCCGTTCAAAGAATGATTTGGGTTCATCTAACTGGTCTGCTACTTATAAATTCACAACTATATTTTTTCCGGATTTCGCTGGTACAAATAATGTTTGCGAAAATCAAGAGGCTATTTATTCTACTGAAGCATCAGCTGTAATTGATTTCCAATGGACAGTAACTGGCGGTACAATCATAGGTTCATCTACCTTAAAAGACGTTACTGTTAAATGGACTACACCTGGTAATGGAACCATCAAATTAACAAGAACAAGTGCAGAATGGGGCGAATTTTCTGATTACAAACAAATTAATGTAACAGTAAACCCGAAAGACCCCGTTACAACTACTATTGCACCTACTACATATTATGCAAATAAAATATGTGTCAATGAGAATGTTACCTATACACCAAGTTTTGACAAGACTGGAATTGATGAGTTCTATTGGAAAATTGACGACTTAGTTGTTGGTACGGGTTCCACACTTAACTATAGATTCCCAACTTCAGGAACATACTACATTAGTTTGGAAGTATTCGGTCCTGGTTGTAAAAATGGACAAGGCGTTTATCAAGTCACTGTAACAGATGATTGTCCTGTAACAATTTTAGCTGATAACTTTAGTACTTGCAAAAATTCATCACCTACAATTATACCAGATGTATTTGGCGGTAGTGGTAGTTATGGATATTTATGGACTCCATCTAACGATTTTGTAAATTCTGCCGTTAAAAATGCAACTGTTAAAAATGCATTAATTAGCAAACAATTTACAATTAAAGCTACAGATTTGATTAAGAACACTTACGCTACCAAAAATATCTATATGACTGTTCGCCCATCAATTACTATCAGCTTCAATAAATTATATACTATAGTTAGAAATGCAGATCCTGTAGATATAACAGACGAAGATATTCTTAAAGTTACAGTGAATGGCGGAACAGCCCCTTATACTTATGTATGGAAAAATAATAGTGGCGTTGTTATAGACCCAACCGAAATATATCCTCCACTCGGAACATCAAAATACTATCTGACAGTATATGATTCATTTGGTTGTGCCTCCACAGAGAAAAGATTTAATATTATCAGATTCTCTGGTAAAGAATTATATGACGAAGTGGTACCTGGATTGGCAGGATTAGGCTTTATGCTCTCATATCCAAACCCAGCAGTCGATTTTGTAAACATTTTTGCCGAATTTGACAGCGAAAGCGAAGCAACTCTTAAAGTGTATAATTTAACTGGAGAGTTGGTTTATATTACTAACATCGGTACTACAAAACAATACGAAGCTCAATTGGATGTTTCTCAATTCACAGCTGGTTCTTATACCATAGTTATTGAAACATTCGAAGACACAATTATCAGCAGATTTATTAAAAGATAATGTCTTGAATTGAATTTATTTCGCTAGACTGCTCGTGTAAACGGGCAGTCTTTTTTTTATACAAAACCTTAAGCTAATATCTTAATTCCAAGAATTACAGCTAAATTACAAAGAAAGTTAAAATCTAATTATTCCAAAAAAAAAAGAATAATATTTACAAATAATATCTTATATTTGAGTAGAATTAATTTATGAGATTTATTGAAATGAAAAATGTTTATATTTTGTTTCTATTTGCTTTGATGATGCTCAATTGCTCTAACAACAAGAAGGAATCGGAAGAGCCAATGAACCAAATAAAAGAAAATGATAAGTACATTAGCCTTGGAAACCAAATTGCAACTGAAACAGGCAAGACCTTAAGTTCTGAACTGCTCAATAAAATTAATTCGGAAGGCGCAGAGTCAGCTGTTGCATACTGTAATTTGCAAGCATTACCCTTAACCGCACAACTTGAAAGCAAGTATAACGTAAGGATAAAAAGAATTGGAAGCAGGGTAAGGAATGTTGCAAACGCTGCTGATGCTATTGAGAAGGAAGTTATTAATATGTTCGGCAGGAATTTAGAAAAGGGGAATGACACCAGGCCTGTGGTAATGAAAATCAATAACGAATACCATTACTTCAATTATATTATGACCAAGCCACTATGTTTGAATTGTCACGGTAAACCAGTAGATAATATAAACGAAAATGTATTTAAAAAAATTAACAATTTATACCCAGCAGATGAAGCCATCAATTATAAGGATGGAGATTTTAGAGGCATTTGGCATATTATTTTCAAAAATAATTAGTTTAACATAAAAGATTAATTAAGTTGTTAAAATAAAAAACAATTTTTTCGGATGCTAAGAGTTACTTTAAATGAATTAACTAACTAATTTAAATAATCTTATGAAGAGAATTATACTTTTGATTTTTGTACTGATGATATCAGCAAGTTATATGTCTGCTCAGAACGACCTTACAATATCAAGAGAGTTCCGGCTGTTTACATCACAGAATGCCGCAGGCTACGCAAAGCCCCTATTTACAACCTTAGGGCAGAGTTTCAATACCAGCCTGATGAATACCGCTTATGTGGTGAATGATTGGTCATTTGGGTTGGACATTTCCTTTATGGGAATGATAATACCGCAGGAGCAATTAACATATAATGCAATATTACCAGATTTATATGGTAACACAATTAAAACCGACGATGCCATTCTAAAAGATGGCGTAACTTCTCGCAATATATCTGGAACAATTATACAACCTACAATTTATGGTGGTAGGTCCACCCCGGTATTTGCTTCCCCCCAAAACTATTTCCAACCGGATTCTTTTTATAAATCCGTAACATTTATGGAGGGCAACAATGTTTCGTTTATGTCGGGCTTGCCCGTAGTTCAACTGGTATTGGGGCTTCCAACCCGTAGTCAGCTACGCCTTAGATTCCTTACCTTACCCGTTGACAACAGTAATATTTATTATTTTACAGCTGGTTTGAATCAGAATTTAGACCGTACTTTAGGATTGTTTGCCGATGATTCGCCAACCTCCTTGTCTTTAACTGCAGCATACTCCATGCTTAGCAGAAGTGCTGGAGTAGATGTAAATTCTTATTCAGCAGGTCTTAATATTAGCCAACAATTGGAATTTGGACTAACATTTTATGCGGGTGTTCAATACGAAGGTCTATCGGGTAATATAACTGCTAAAAGAGATAAATCAAGCAATCCTGATGAACTTGTTAACAGCCCTTATACAGAGATAAGAACTGGTCAGGATTTGAAGGCTGATATAGAATCCTTTACAAGTTATAGATTAACAGGTGGATTTTCTTTCGAACTTGGTCCGATTGAAATTCATGCTGATGCAGCCTATGCTTCACAACCACAGGTAAACCTTGGAGCAACGATATGGTTCTTCAAACCCGACGAGATTCCATTCAAATTGGAACCAATATATCCACCCGAATTCAAAACAAAACAATTGCTCGCCAAAAGAGACCTTTTTGTACCTGAAATTCCTGTGCAAACTGCTCCAATTGCAATGTATCAGGAAAGGAAGTTTAACTTGAAAGCTGATGTAACTGCTTATGGCAGGTTGAACGATATTGAATACATCCTTGATAAAGTGAAAATAGAAGAGTTTTTATCGCGACAAATGAAACCACTTATGCCATACGTTTTCTTTGCCGACAACTCTTCGGAAATACCTGCCAAATACAATTTGTTTGCTACAAGTAACGATACAAAGTCTTTTGATCTAAACAGACTGTTGGGGCAGAAAACACTCGAATCATATTACGATATATTAAACATTTATGGTAAAAGACTTACTGATAATCCTAACGCAAAATTAGTGCTTTCGGGTTATAAGTCTAATAAGGGTGCAGAAGCAAAAAATAAAGCCATATCCAAACAGAGAGTAGAGAAAATTAGAGATTATTTTGTGAATATTTGGAAAATTGAGCCAACCAGAATAAAATTGGAAAGTGGTGGATTGCCCAAAAAAGCATCCAATGATAGAGACCCACTTGGTGCTGAGGAAAACCGCAGAGTCGAAATTTATTCCGATAATTGGGAAATTATGCGTCCTGTGGATTTGCAAGATACTCTGAGAAAACTTACTCCAGATAAAATTGCTTTCAAAACTAAATACGAATCGGATATGGGTATAGCAAATTGGGAAGTTAAAGTTGACGAGTCTTATTCTGACTTGAAAAATTATGCTGACAAGGGAAATCCTCAAGCAGAAATTGTGTGGGATTTTGCAAACGACCTTAAAGCTCCCAAAATCAAAAAAGATTTGAGATATTCTATAGAAGTAAAGGATAAAGATGGACAAACTTTTAAATCTAATGTAAAGCCAATTAAAGTAGAGTTGTTGTCTGTTGAACAAAAAAGAAAGAATGCAACCAAAGATACAATCATCAATGTTTACAATCTAATATTGTTCGACTTTAACAAATCTACATTAGACCCTACAAATAAGAGAATTACTGATGTGATTAAATCTGAAATTCCTCCACATGCCATAGTTAAAGTAACAGGTTATACAGATATTATTGGAAAGGAGGAGTATAACCTTAAGCTATCTACTGCAAGAGCTAAATCCACTGCCGATGCCTTAGAATTTAAAAATGTAAATTATTTGGGTAAGGGTGAATATGATTTGTTATTTGACAATTCTACACCCGAAGGTAGATATTATTGCCGTACAGTTGTTGTTGAAGTTAGAATTCCGGTTAATTAAAATGGAGAAAATTATGAAAATGAAAATATTGATAAGCACAATGATAGTGTTGTTCCTTACTTCGTGTATGACAGATACTATTAATAAATTTGAGACCTTTACAGTGCAAATTCCAGTGTTTTTCCAGTCTCAACACACAGATAAGGCTTCTCCCGATACTTCGGTGGATTTTAGTAATCTATATGAATATAAAGAATACAATGATAATAAAGGCAGAATTGACGCAGCCGAAATTTATCAGATAAACTACAGAATAGATTCGCTGGTTTTGGAGAATGGAAAAGTATTTGATCCCGAAATCGATGATATGGAATTTGAATATGTCGCTTTCAAATTAAAATTCGCAGTTCCAAAACCCGGCAAAAGTCAATATTCTTTGGATTCGACCGATTTTGAACCAGATCCTAATTCACCACTTTATATTCTCGGTGAATTCAAAAATGTAAATGTAAAAGATTATTATCGAAAATCCAACCATATAATAGAAGTGCCTGAGGCAAATGCTTACGCAATTTCTGAAGCTATGAAAAATGCTCCTTACTTTTATATATATACAGAATATAGTCGTATTAAAACACAAACAACTCCTGAGGTTATTCTACCATATATAAGAGCAAAATATGATGTTATTGTTCGCCTTAAAGTTAAATTGTAATTGAAAGAACAAATAAATAAATGAGTTAATACTATTATTGGAACCTTTTTATGATATTAAGATAAGTCAAAATATATAAAAGGGTTCTTCTATTTTTAAGAATGAAATGAGAATTAAATTAGTTATATCGCTCTTTCTGATAGCTATTTCAAATGTATTTGCTGTTAGTACAAATTTCATCATAATCGATTCGCTACTTGATGTGGAAATTGATAAACTTTCGATAGAACTAAAGAGTAGGGCTGTAGATTGCTGTCAGTTAATTGTAAATGATTCTCCATTAAAACCAAATATTGAAAGTAAAATCTTGGAAAAGATGCCACAAATATCCTTCAATATTAACAAACAGGATTCTTGTGAAATAGTAGAATTTAACCTGATTAAACTGATCATAATTTATGAAAATCTCGCGAATGATGATAACTACACTTTCAGAAAAATAGAAATCGTAGCAAGTGCAATTCTAAAAGATGATACAAAATCTACTTTGCTTTTCAATAAGTCACAAAGATATCAAGATACCATTCTGACCGATGAAATCCCTAATATTCAAAATTCTATTCATAAATATGACAAAGGAGAAATCCCAGAGAAAAAGCAAAGCTTCTTTGAAAATGTACTGCAACCGCTTATATTCATATCTTCTGCAATTATAACATTAGCGATACTTTTCACAGTCCGCTCAAGTTGAGATTTTGTACCAATTAGTGTGGTTTGAAAGAAGCTGACTGTTAGCAGAAATAAGTAATTAATATTGCAATATTCAAAAAAATGGAATTATACATAGCAAACCATAAATATGGAAAAAGTAAAAAAGCCTATCAAATATATTTTTGGAGGCTTCCATTTTTAGAAAAATGATATTTTAAATTAATACCTATTCTTTAACTCTGTCCATGTAGGCACCAGTAGTTGTGTCCAAACGAATTAAGTCGCCCTCATTTACAAATAATGGCACGCTGATGGCAGCACCTGTTTCTGTGGTGGCTGGTTTCAATACATTGGTAGCAGTATCACCCTTCACACCGGGTTCGGTATGAGCAATACGCAAAACAACGTTTCCGGGTAGCTCAAGACCCAAAACAGTACTGTCTTCGAAAGCAATTTGAACTTCCTGATTTTCTTTGAGGAATTTAATGGGTTCCCCAACCACATCTTCCGAAACTGGAATCTGCTCGTAATTTTCCTGGTCCATAAAATAGAGCATATTGCCCTCACGATAAAGATACTGGAAAGGTTTCTTATCCACTCTCACAAATTCTATCGATTCACCTGAACGGTAGCGATTTTCCATTAATCTGCCAGTGCGTACCACACGCATTTTTACCTGATAAAAAGCCCTTAAATTACCCGGGGTGCGGTGTGTTGATTCCAATACTTGTGCTAATTCGCCATTATATCTAATAAATGCCCCTGGTCTTAAATCGGTCGTAGTTCCCATGTTGTTTTATTTAAATTATTTTTACAAATTAATTAGATATTGAAGGATAAATAGCAAGAATATTGGCAAAGACTTTATTATATAAATGTGATTATCTATACTAAATAGCAATATATTGAACAATCAAATAATGTTGCTATTAAATCTCAGCCAAAAATTCCAGTTACAATGAATCAATTACTATGCAAACCAAATATACTTGACTGTGATTCCATTCCTCGATATATCAACAAAGAATTAGGAATAAAATTGATTAGGAAATATATTATGATGAATGCAATTTATTTTCTCGTTATATTTGTAACATAAATATAAAAAATTTGGTGAACAATGATTGTAAATGAATTATTAAATCCCAAGAGTATTGTAATACTTGGTGGTTCTAACGATATTGAAAAACCCGGTGGTAAAATTCTAAGAAATATAATTGATGGTGGGTTTAAGGGTAGATTGCTCGTAGTAAATCCAAAAGAAATCTTTGTACAAGGTATCAAGTGCGTTGCCGATGTTAAGGATATTGAAGATAATTTCGACCTTGCAATTTTGGCAATACCCGCAAAATATACACTACCAGCAGTAGAAGAGCTTGCAAATAAAAAAGGTTGCAAGGCATTTATCATTTTATCTGCAGGTTTCAGCGAGTTTGGAGAGCAAGGAAGAATTTTGGAGCAGAAAATTGCAGAAGTAATAAATTCTGTGAGTGGCTCACTTATAGGACCTAATTGTATTGGAGTTCTCACAGAAAGCTATAAAGGTGTTTTTGCGGGACTAATTCCCCAACTTAGTCCCAAGGGATGCGATTTGGTATCTGCATCGGGTGCAACAGTAGCTTTTATTTTGGAAATGGCAGTACCCCGTGGACTTAGATTTAATACTATATTTTCAGTTGGGAATGCAGCTCAAATGGGCGTAGAGGAAATAATTGAATATTGGGACGAAAATTATGTAGATGGTAAAAGTCCATACGTAAAAATATTCTATATCGAACAAATTAAAAAGCCTGAAAAATTACTTAAACATTGTCGTTCACTAATTGAAAAGGGTTGCCGTATAGCTGCTATCAAGGCAGGTACCACCGAAGCTGGATCGAGGGCAGTTAGCTCGCATACAGGAGCCTTGGCGGGCTCTGACGTGGCTGTAGATGCCTTATTCAAGAAAGCTGGAATAGTTAGGTGTTACTCTCGTCAGGAATTAGTTTATGTGGCAGGTGTATTATTGCATAAACAATTAACTGGACCAAATATAGCCGTCATTACTCATGCGGGTGGCTCTGGGGTTATGCTTACCGATACGCTTGCCAAGGGCGGAATGCAAATACCAAGAATCGAAGGACCCGCCGCAGAAGAATTATTATCACAACTATACCATGGCTCGTCAGTATCCAATCCAATTGATTTCTTGGCTACCGGCACCGCAGATCAATTGGGTACCATACTCGAATATGTGGACCGTGAGTTTACCAATATAGATGGTTCTGTAGTTATATTCGGAACTACCGGTATGTTTGACGTAACAGGTGTTTATGACGTGCTTCACGAAAAGATGAAATGGTGTAAAAAACCAATTTATCCTTGTTTGCCGTCAGTAGTACAGGCAGAGAAAGCGGTAAAACACTTCTTATCCCTTGGTAGAGTTGATTTTACAGATGAAGTGGCAATAGGAAATGCCATTTCTAAAGTTTATCGTACACCCAAACCAGCTAAAGAATTTGTGATTCCTACAATTGAGACTAATAAGATTAGAGAAATTATTGAACAAGCACAAGATGGCTATCTTCCTCCAAATAAAATTCAGGAACTGTTTGATGCTGCAAGAATTCCACGAGTGCCCGAACGATTAGCTACAACAGAAAGCGATGCCCTTAAATTTGCAGAGGAATTAGGCTATCCTGTCGTGATGAAAGTTATTGGACCAATTCATAAGACTGATGTAGGTGGCGTTGTGTTAAATATAAACCACCATGAATTAGTAATAAAGGAATTTGAAAGACTAATGAAAATAGATAATGCTACAGGTGTATTATTACAACCAATGTTTAGTGGAACAGAGTTATTTGCAGGTGCAATCAGAGAAAAAGATTTTGGGCATATTGTATTGATTGGGCTGGGTGGAATATTTATTGAAATATTAAAAGATATTTCTTCCGCTCTGGCACCAGTATCAAAGTCCGAAGCGATTAGAATGATGAAAGAACTAAAATCATATAAGTTGATGGAAGGGGTAAGGAAAAGGGAAGGAATAAATATGGATATATTTGCTGAAATTATTGAGAACTTATCCGCATTGCTCTTGGCTGCTCCAGAAATAGAAGAATTGGATATAAATCCATTATTAGGTAAAAAAGAAGCTATATTTGCTGTTGACGGAAGAATAAAAATAAAAAAATAAAAATTATTTATTTTGCTATGTGAAATATTTATTGTATTTTTGTCGCTCGGTATTTTTTTGGAGTGGAGAAAAAATGAATACGTTAGATGTAATTAGTCAAATTGCTCTTGAAAGAGCAGAAGATTATCGTAAGAATAAAGATGGAGATAACTTTAGAGCTGTCCCGCAATTCAGAGAGGGCGACACTATTAGTGTTGCCGTTAGAGTAGTGGAGGGCGAAAAGGAACGTATCCAGATATTTAAAGGAATCGTTATCGCAATGAGAGGTTCCGGAATCAACAAAACATTTACAATTAGAAAAGTTTCTAATGGTGTCGGAGTAGAGAGAATATTCCCAGTATTTTCTCCCATGGTCCAGAGCCTTACCATTGAAAAAGTTGGTAAAGTACGTCGGGCTAAACTCTATTATCTAAGAGGAATGTCAGAGAAAAAGATCAGACAGAAACTAAGCTGATAGTTACTAATAAAAAAAGGGCTTTTTACAAAGCCCTTTTTTTTATTCAATTTCGTCTAACTTTTGTTTCACAGCATCTTTATCAAAATTACCACTTACCACCCCGTCGAGAATAACTCTAAATTTTGAGGCGTATAGTGTATTCATACTTAATGAAGATAAAAGTCTTACTTTGGCAATCAATAATTTTTCTTCAATAGGTTTGCTTAAAAAATCATCTGCTCCACTTTCAATTGATTTAAGTTGATTTGGGATGTCATTAAGAGCTGTTACTATTACCACGGGAATTTTACGAGTATGTTCCTGTTCTTTAAGTTTATGTACCGTTTCGTATCCGTCCATTCTCGGCATCATTACATCTAAGACAATAGCATCAGGTTGTTTTTCTTCCACTTTTTCCAAGCAGTCTATTCCATCGTAAGCCTCGCGAGCTTCGTAACCGTTTGCTTCAAGATACCTTTTAAGTAATTTCGTCGTAATTTTATTGTCATCTACTACTAAAATTGATGCTTTTCTCATATATACAAAATCTTTAAATTTATAAAAAGATAATTACTAATATAATTAATTAATTTAGATTAAAAAAATTATTCATCAAAATTGTCTGCCTCAACCAAACTCAGATAAAAGAAACCTTTCTTAGTTAATCGTGACCAAACACACCTATTGTAATCAATTATTGTGCCGTGAATCATACCATCATTTATTAACTTTTTGATTACCCTGTTAATATCACCATCGTTGTATTTTTTTATATCAATTTTATCTCCACGAGCCTCTTTCAGTAAGAGCAACATTAATTCCTCAGATTTTTTTTCGTCAGGTGGCAAATCATCAAAAAATGGGGCTTCGAATTTTATATGTTTCACCAACATTTATTTAATCCTTCTCCCTGAGTATTTTAATTTGAATAAATGATAGAACAAGAAGTATAAAAAATAATATAAATGCAAGTGCAGAGGCATATCCCATGGAGTCATTTTTTTCGAAGGCATTCGAAAAAATATAATATACCAGAGTCATCGTTGAATTAAGCGGACCACCTTTGGTCATTACAAAGATTTCGATAAATATCTGAAAGGATTTAATGGTATTAATTACCAAAATAAATAGGAGAGTAGGCTTCAGCAGTGGTAAGGTAATTTTAAAGAACTGTCTTAGAGCACCCGCTCCCATCAATTTAGCTGAATCGTAAAGCGAATCTGGGATGGTCTGCAAACCTGCCAGTACCAGCACCATATAGTAGCCGGCAGATATCCACACATCCATGAGCATAATAGCTGGCAAGGCTGTATCTGTATCGAGAAGAAAGCCTCTTTCAGGAAATGGGAACCCAGTAATACTAAGCAGAAAATTAATATAGCCATCTTTTGAATATAAATTTGTAAAAATCAGAGCAATAACTACAAGTGATGTTACAGTCGGCATAAAGTAGGCAGCACGGAAAAAACTTTTGATTTTGACAAATTTATTATTTAACATTACAGCCAATCCTATTGCCAAAGCACTGGTGACAGGAACTGTACAGAAAGTGAAAATCAAAGTATTCTTCAAGGAAATCCAAAATACCTCGTCTGAAAATACCCGAATATAGTTTCTGAAACCGATAAATTCTGATGTATCGGTTAGAGTATTGTAGTTTGTTAAACTTAAGTAAGCTGCATTCATTAGTGGATACAGCCAAAATATCAGAAATGTTACTATCCAGGGTAACAGTAAAATTATTGTATTTATTCTATCTTTCTTTGATGATTGCATCTATCTGTTTATAAACTTCAATAAAGTAGTATATAGCATTTCTAAGGGCAAGCCTACTATGTTATAATAACATCCATTTATATTTTGTACAAAAACAGCCCCAAAGTCGTCTTGGATACCATAAGCTCCGGCTTTGTCCAATGGCGAGCCACTTTCAACATAGGCCTCAATTTCGCTATCTGTCAACTTCCTGAATGTAACGTCCGTTACTTGATAATTAGTTATCCATTCTTTTGTAGCAGAGTTTACTATGGCTATACCCGTATATACGTGATGTGTATTGTTACTAAGCAGTCGTAGAATTTGTTTGGCATCCGAGGCATCGACAGGTTTGTTGATGATTTGTTCATCAAGAACAACAATAGTATCAGAGCCAATAATAATTGATTCTGTACTTTGATTTTTGGCTACAGCATAGGCTTTTTTGAAAGCAAGGTTCAGGCAATAAGCTTCTGGAGGTATATCTGTATCGCAATTTTCATCAATATCCGCAACTTCTACTGTAAATTTAATACCAAGTAAACTTAACAATTGCTTCCTTCGCGGAGATGCCGAAGCAAGGATAACAGGAACATTAATATTTAATAAATCTTGTATTTTCATTTGTTTAAAAATACAAAAATTTAAAAACATATTAGCTTAGATAAATGAATCCCGCCAAATTCATTCCAAAATTAATATCGCCCATATCGAGTGCTGTTTTTAATGTCAATTCGAGCAAATAAAAACCTTTATCAATATTGTGCTGATAAATTGCAAGGGCAAAATTTAACATTTTATAGTAATCCAAAACATCATAATATCTATAAAAAGATTCCAGGCTATCATTACTTGTGTCAAACAAGCTAAGGAATTCCTGGATTTCGATTGTTTCGGGAAATTTATCGGCAGAAGCTATTCTTGCAAGGTTATT
>CAYUZZ010000015.1:0-5447 GCA_964449505.1 uncultured Hyphomicrobiales bacterium
GAATTGAAATAATTTCAATTCTTCCACTATCAGCTAATATCGAAATGATGTGGTTAGCGTCGGCATGTTTGTAAGAGTCTCCCAAGCGTGAATCGACACCAGTAACAGCTATGTTAATTCTTTTACCATGATATTGTTTTTGGATGTTTTTCCCAGCTACACTATCTTCTACAACTGCTTTTAGATAGTCATCATAATTACTGTAAAGAATAACTTGAACGTTGGAATCGGAGGAGGAGGAGTCGAGAATAGCTTTAATGTATTCCTTGGAGTAAATACCACTAGAATCAACAATGTTCGCTTTATTAGGATTTGGGTCCGTTATGGTTTTAGCAAAATTGTTTCTTTCTGCTTGTGTTGATTGTATGTAAAAAAATGCAGCAATACTTAAAATAAAAACTAGGGATAATAGAATAAGTAATTTATTTTTCTTACTTTTAAGGTTCAACTTTTTAATCTTTTTATTTATTATAATATTCAAAAATAATAAAATAGTTTGAATTAAGTTAATTTAGGTTTAGTTTTATTAACATTTAAAAAAATATATTAAAAAATGGCAAAGAATAAAGTAAAAGAAGATTTCCTTTCGGTATTTGATAAAGAAATTAAAAAGGAAACTATTCCAAAAAAATTATCTGTGTTGCCATTGAGGGATGTTGTGATTTATCCTAATATGATTTATCCGGTTTTGATTGGCCGGAACTCATCTCTTAGGGCAGTTGCAGAGGCAATGGAGAGGAATAAATTTATTTTTGTTGTAACACAGAAATCTCCTGATGTAGAGGAACCTACTTTAAATGATTTGTACGAATATGGGACTATATCAAAAGTAGTACAAGTACTTAGATTACCTAATAACTTACTTAAGGTGTTAATTGAAGGCGAGTTTCAGGGGGTAATAAACAAACAAAGTCCTACTCCAGATTTTTTGGAAGCTATTGTTTCCATTGTCAAATCAACCTACTCGATAACTGATAAAGAATTACAAGCATATATAAAATCTGCGTCCCAATTATTTGACGATTATATTCGTGTAGAAGTGACTATTCCACCTGATATTATTTTGGCTTTCCAGAATATTAGCGACCCACTGCAAAAATTATACTATGCTGCTGCCAATTTAAAATGTAGCTTGGAAAAGAGGCAAAATATTCTTAACGAGAAAGAGCTTAAAGATAAGTTTAACGTACTTATTAAGGTTCTTAAAGAGGAAATTGAGATTAAAGAAATCGAGAATGAAATTAATCAAAAAGTTAATTTAAGTTTACAAAAGTCCCAAAAGAAGTTTATTATTCAGGAACAAATTAGAGTCTTGCAAAATGAGTTAGGCGAAGATGATGAATCTAATCCTGAAATGATCCAACTAAAAGAATTGATTGAAAACGCAAAACTACCTAAGCAAGCTTATGATAAAGCACAAGAGGAGTTGGACCATATCAGAAAAACACCCATACTTTCACCTGAATTCTCTGTTATTAGAAATTATATCGAATGGCTTGCTCAGGTTCCTTGGAGCAATACAACATTGGATAACTATGATATTAATCATGTAAAAAAAATTCTTGACGAAGATCATTTCGACCTTGAAAAACCTAAAGAAAGAATTTTAGAGTTTATTGCTGTCCTTAACATCGTGGGAAAATTGAAAAAGCAAATTATATGTTTTGTTGGTCCTCCAGGGGTGGGCAAAACTTCACTTGCGAAATCAATTGCTAGGTCATTGGGTCGTAAATTTGTTAGATTTTCTTTGGGTGGAGTAAGAGATGAAGCCGAGATACGGGGGCATCGTAGAACTTATATTGGAGCCTTACCCGGCAAGATTATTCAATCCATGAAGAAAGCTGGAACTATCAATCCCGTAATTTTATTAGATGAGGTCGATAAAATGTCGATGGATTTTAGGGGAGACCCTTCATCTGCATTACTCGAAGTATTAGATCCTGAACAGAATTTTGCTTTCAACGACCATTACTTGGAAGTTGATTATGATTTATCAAATGTACTTTTTATAACTACTGCAAATGTTAGATATGATATTCCTTTGCCACTTTTGGACAGAATGGAAGTTATTGACCTTTCTAGCTATATTGATACCGAAAAACTCGAAATTGCAAAAAGACATATTATTCCAAAGATTAAAAGCGAACTTGGTATATCAAAGTTCAATATTAATTTTAATTCCGATTCTGTAATGAAAGTGATTAGGGAATATACCAGAGAATCCGGTGTAAGAAACCTCGAAAGGCAATTATCCACTATTCTTAGAAAAATATTGAAGGAAATAGTAGAGAATTTTTATTTGGAAAATCCAAATTTGCAGCCTAACAGAAATGAAAATATAGAAATTAAGCAGGAAGAGATTGAAAGCTATTTATTGGTAAATAATCCTGACTTTATAAGTAAACTGAAAAAAAAGAGAATTAATATTAAACCAAACGACATTGAGAAGTATTTGAAATCTCCAAGATATAAGCAAAAGAAAGAAAAATTAGATGATAAAATTGGAGTTGTGAATGGACTTGCCTGGACAAGTACTGGAGGTGAGATAATGCAGCTCGAGGTCACTATAATGAATGGCAGGGATAAATTGACTTTAACAGGTAAGTTGGGTGATGTTATGAAAGAATCTGCGATGGCGGCTTTATCGTACTTAAGATCGACCGCTAAAAAATTGGGTCTGAAAGAAGATTTTACTAAGAATAAAGAAATTCATATACATGTCCCCGAAGGGGCGATTCCAAAAGATGGACCATCTGCTGGGATCACTATGGCAGCTGCTCTCTTTTCTGCAGTCTCTGGCAAAGCAATCAGAGGCGATTTGGCTATGACTGGGGAAATTACTTTGCGAGGTGATATACTGCCCATTGGAGGCTTGAAAGAAAAACTCCTTGCGGCAAAAAGATATGGTATTAAAACTGTTTTGATACCTGATGACAATCTGAGTGATTTACAAGATATTGGTAACGATGTAAAATTAGATTTAGAGATTATTCCAGTTAAAAATTTTGAATTTGCAGTTGAGCACTTGACCTCATCTGATTAATTATTCCTTTTTTATTGGGAGAGGTATATTCGGCAATGGATTGCCTCTTTCATTTATTCTATTGTGTATATTTTTTTTAAATTAAATAGGCAAAATTTCTATATCATCAAGGTAGAGTCATTATGATTAACAATACAAACATTGAATTAGGGAAAATTTTAATTGAGTTTAAAAATTTCTGTAGAAACAACATAGCATGTGAACGTTAGTAAGTCACATTTCAAAATTCCCTACTTCGTATTTTGTTTATCAACTGGTTTAACAACATAGTGTAATCATTGTTATGAAGATATCTGAATTGATTTTCTGTGGTCGCAAAAAGCCTCTCAATTTCATTTAACGTTTCATCGTAAATATTATATTTATGAAAGATTAAATTCATTTGTTCAGTTTCATTCTCTTTTAAACCGTTATTTTTGTAATAATAATCAATAAAATCTATATCAATTTTATCATTAGCTATTTCTTTTGCTTTAATTATTAAATAGGTTTTTTTGCCTTCCAATAAATCATTTCCAATTCGTTTACCGAGTTTTGCTTGTTCAGCTGTCATATCCAATAAATCATCTTGAATTTGGAAAGCAATTCCCATTGTCCTTGTGATATTACGAAGTGCCATAATTTCAATGTCACTTCCGTTACCCACAAGTGCCCCAATAGCTGACGATGTTTCCATCAACCTTGCAGTTTTTTTATCAATCATATTGATATACTCATCCATATTAACATCAGTTCTTTCATTAAAATCCATATCGAGGACCTGTCCTTCGCAAACTTCAATTAATTCGTTGGTGAAAATTTTATGAATTTCTTCTGAATTTGGATTTATTGAAGGAGAAGGTAATAGTGAATACGCATATCCAACCATTACATCACCAGCTAAAATTGCAATAGCTTCGCTCCATTTTTTGTGAACTGTTGGACGATTTCGTCTGATTGGTGAGTTATCCATAATATCATCGTGTACTAAGGTGAAGTTATGTAATATTTCTAGTGCGACACCTGCATCGATTGCATCATCGGGATTAGCACCCACAACTCCGCAACTAATTAATGCGATAACAGGTCTAAACCTTTTACCACCTGATTGCATTATGTAGCTAAAAGGCGCATACAAATTATGGGGTAATTTTTTTGGAACTATCTCTGTGATTCTGCTTTCAATTTTACTTAGCAAAGCTTGGTATTTTTCTTTGAATTCCATATCTATAAATGAGTCCGTATATAATATTTACCAGGTAATTGTTTAATTATTCCCTTAAATTCCATCATTAATAATTTTCCACTAACTTCTGAATATTCCATCCCCGAGGTATCGGTAAGGGTATCAATATGTATCGGTTCGTAGTTAAGTATATTAAAGAGTTTTTCTTCAGAATTATCATCAAAAGTAATTTTGTGACTATCAAAGGGCCTTTCACGAATAAAGCCAGTTAACCCTAAATCATCAAGTACACTTTCAGGTGACAAAGCTATAATGGCTAAATTATCTCTAATAAGTTTGTTAGTTCCCAGACTTCTCTGTGAAGTTATATTGCCGGGTACGGCGAAAACTTCTCTCGATTCACTATCAGCAATTTTTGCTGTAATCAAAGCTCCACTTTTAATTCCACATTCCACCACAATTGTTGCAATGCTTATCCCTGCAATAATTCTGTTTCTTTGTGGAAATGATGCCAGATTTGCAACAGTCCCAAATCTATATTCAGATATTAGTGCACCACCATTTTCAATTATTTTTTCAGCATTTTTTTGTGATGTACTAGGGCTGATTGTATCTAATGATGATGGAAGAATAGCATAAGTAATTCCACCAGATTTAACGCTTGCCAAATGTGAATAAGTATCTATTCCATAGGCAAGTCCGCTAACTACAATAATATCATTGACCGAAAAAAATTCAGCGAACCTTTCGGCACTTAACTTGCCATAGCTTGTTGATTTTCTTGTGCCAACAATAGCAATAGCAGATAAATCATTTCTCAGTTTGCCACGAACAAAAAGCAATATAGGGGGCGAGCTTGTTTTTTTAAGTAATTCTGGATAATCACTATCCCAAATACTTATTATTTTAGAATCAATTGTTTCTGCAACTTCTAATTGATGCTCTGATTGTTGAATTATAGCTTTAACTGAATCTTTTAAATTATTAAAAAATAACTGTTTATAAGCTTCAGAATCAATAAAATGTTCAAAAGAACTAAATTTATTTACAATTTTAATAAATTGAGAACTTTTAAAATTTTTTAAAAAGCAAAGTGAAATTAAATCCTTTTTTGACCAGTTTGAATTCATCAATAATTATATAAATAATTTAAAAATATTGCAGTTGCAGAGTTAACATTAAGAGAGTCAACACTATCAGATATTGGAATATGTAGGATAGTATCGCTCAATTCCAATA
>CAYUZZ010000015.1:5457-15196 GCA_964449505.1 uncultured Hyphomicrobiales bacterium
ATACATCAGTGTCAATTCCATTTGTTTCATTACCAAATACAATTGCAAATCTATCGTTTTTTTTCAAATTAAACAAATTTTGAGAATAGTTATTTATTTCTGCGGAGAAAATTTGATATTTATTTTCTTTCAAACTAACCATAGTATTAATTAAATTAGCAGTCCAATGAATCTTGATATTAAACACAGCTCCCATTGATACACGAACAGCTCTTCTAAGATAAGGTGAACAAGTTTCCCTGTCAATAATTAAACTATTAAACCCAAATGCCACACAATTCCTAATTATAGCACCCACATTCTCTGCATCAATTATTTTATTTAAAATAACGATTTTATTATCTAATTTGAAAAGTTCGTTATATCTTGGTACTTCAGCAAGCCCCATCACACCAGTATGCAATTTAAAACCGACTATTTCGGATAATAATGATTTATCGGCAGTAAAAACACAATCATCATTTAATTTATCCTTAATTAAATTACTATAATCAACAATGAATTTTTCTTTAGCAAAGATTTTTAGCATAGGTATATTTGATTTTAGAAGCTTTAATGTAACTTTATCACCGTCAGAAATAAATATATCTTTGTATTTTCCATCTATTGTTAACTTTTTCATTCGACGGAATTCTGCTATTCTTGGATCGTTTATACTAGCAAGCTTGATCATTTACTTATGTATATCCAACAAAGATTCTACCAACATTTTAATGAATAAATCAATTTCATCTTTAGTAACAATCAAAGGGGGCACAATTCTAAGAACGTTCCCAGAGGCAGCGTTGGTTATCACTTTTTTAGTAAATAGTTTATCTACAAGGACTTGGGCTTCCATTTTAAGAAGCAACCCTAACATTAATCCTTTTCCCCTAACCTCAGCAATAATATCGGAAAATTTGCCTGCAACGTATAATAATTCGTTTTTAAAATATAATCCATTGCTGTTAATACTATCCAATAAACCGTTATTCAATTCATCTATCACAACCTTGCCAGTAGCACAGGCAAGGGCATTGCCACCATAAGTAGTTCCGTGATTTCCTTTTGTCCAAACCTTTCCCATGCTTTTATCGAAAAGTATAGCACCCAGAGGAAGTCCTCCACCGATGCCTTTTGCCATAGTTACAATCTCGGGGTGTATGTTATTAAAATAATCAAAAGCAAAGAATTTACCACTTCTACCTGTCCCACATTGTACTTCATCAGCTATTATCAGAAAATTATATTGTTCTTTAAGTTCTAATATTACTTCAATAAATTCATTTGTAGGCTCTGCAATTCCACCTTCACCCTGAATGAATTCTATCACTACAGCCAATGTATCAGAGTTAATATTCTGGTATAAATATTCAATTTGATTCAATGGAATTACCTTAGTGAAATCTAAGTAAGGTCCCATATTTTCTTTATATTTGGGCTTATCCATAATTGATAGTGCACCATAACTCCTGCCATGAAATCCGCCGCTGAAAGCAATAATTTCCTTTTTATTTTTTGAAAAACCCCATTTCCTTGCAATTTTAATTGCACCTTCAGTTGCCTCTGTCCCTGAATTACAGAAAAATAAATTATCATAACCACTAATTCTACATAGTGCTTCAGCAAGTTCAATTTGAATATCCTGATAAAAATAGTTAGAAATATGAAGGTATCTTTTGTATTGTTGCTCAATTGCACTTAGAATTTTGGGATGAGAATGACCAAGTGCATTCACAGCAATGCCAGCAAGAAAATCTAAATATTTATTCCCATTTTTATCATAAATATAGCATCCTTCAGCACGATCAACCACCAAGGGAAACCTTCCGTAAGTTTGATAAATATATTTACTTTCTGATTCTATAAAATTTGTTCCTAACATTTTGTACCTCTATAAAACATTATGTATAACGGAGCGAACTACACCCCAAACTTCAAAACTCATCTCTTTAGTTATTTCAATTGGTTTAAAAATAGGATTTTCTGGAATAAGAAAAATTTTTTGATTAAAAAAAGACAGGCGTTTAACAGTTAATTCACCATTGATTACAGCAATTACTATGCTACCATCTTTTGATTCCAAAGACCTATCCACAACTAAAATATCACCAGAGTTAATGCCACTCCCAATCATCGAATCACCTGTAACTCTAACAAAAAAAGTAGAAGCAGGGTTCCTAATCAGCAGGTCGTTCAAATCTAATTTATCCTCAAGATAATCATCAGCTGGTGATGGAAATCCAGCGGATACCGATTCCAAAAACAACGGTAACCGAAATTCGTGATACCTATTTGGTTTTAATATTTCAATATGCAATTTAATTTCCAAAAAAAAGATATTGACGGATAAGTTGAATAATAAAATTAAAATAAAATAAATTTTTTTTATTTTAAATCTTTTATTAAATTTGTTAGATATTGATTTTCAAATAGGGAGTGATTGATGAAGCAATTGTTATTATTACTTTTTGGTGTTAGTCTATTGATTACGAGTTGTGGCGAAAAAATGGACGAGCTTAAACAAGTGGCTGAAGTGGTAAAGAATCTACCAGAAGCAAGTGAAAAAATGGAAGAAACTGCCAATAAAACCGAAGAAAGACTCAAACAAAGAAGAGCGAAAGGCGATACTCTTGCAATGCATTTTAGCGAATTGCTTAAATATCTGCCGCAAACTATTGATGGATTTAAAGCTGAAGAACCAGAAGGCTCTACTACCAACTCAATGGGTTTTTCATTCACACAAGTGTCCAACCATTTTACAAAAGCAACTTCAGAGGGAGAACAATCTATTAAAGTTGAATTGATAGACTATAATGCCGGCTATTCCTATTTGTCGGGTTTAGCATATTGGGCAAATTTAAATATTTCCACCGAAAATACGGATGGTTTCGAAAGAACTGTCAAAACTGATATTCCTGATGTGTATGCTTATGAAAAATATTCCAAATCTGCTAAAAATGCAAGTATAACTTATGTTATTGGGTACAGATTTTTGTTGAGTATTAACGGCGATGGTGTTTCTGGTATTGAACCTCTTAAAGATGTTGCCAATAAAATGGACTTGAAAAAATTGGCAGCATTTTAGATGAGCATAATCGAAGCTATTGTTTTGGGAATTATTCAGGGTTTATCCGAATTTATTCCAATATCGAGTACAGCTCATTTAACAATAGCTGGGCAATTAATGAATTTAATCGACCCAGCTCATCCTGAACGTTGGACTTCCTTCATTGCTATTATTCAATTGGGGACTTTGGCTTCGGTTGGGATTTATTTTAGGAATGAAATAGTTGCTTTACCAAAAGCCTTTATTATGGAAAATATTATTAAGAAAAATAAGTTTTCCTTGCAGTCTTATGATTCCAAATTGAGTTGGTATATTGCGATTGGTACATTGCCAATTGTTATAATTGGCTTACTTTTCAAGGATTTTATTGAAGGGAGTTTTACTAAAGACTTATTGACAATTGCCATCAGTTTAATAGTTTTAGCGGTGATTTTATTCTTTGCCGAAATGGTTGCCACCCTAAAAAAAGATATAAAATCCTTGAAACTTTCTGATTCGATTATCATAGGTTTAGCACAATCTGTTGCTTTGATACCAGGTTCATCCCGCTCTGGTACAACTATTACTGCAGGCTTGTTTTTGGGTTTAAATAGGGAAAGTGCTGCAAAGTTTTCATTTTTGCTATCAATTCCTGCAGTTTTTGCAAGTGGTCTGCTTAGTGCTTACCAAGCTATCAAATATGTTAACTCCTCCGATGTTTTGAATATAATTGTTGCAACTGCTGTGTCGGGTATAAGCGGTTATTTCGCTATAGCATTCCTTATAAATTACCTTAAAAAGCATAATACATATTTGTTTATAGTTTACAGAATTATTTTAGGTATATTAATTCTACTATTTCTTATTTAAAAAAAATACTTATTTCATAACTTAATCTTTCTTTATCAATTTTTTCAATTGGATGCTGGCAATTAGGTATAATCAATAATTGAGAATTCCTAACGATGCGAAAGGTGTTAATGGTTGATAAAACATCTGCAGTGTCGTCACGATCTCCAATTGCAAACATTATTTTATTTTCTAAAGATTTGAAACTATTCTCAGATATAGGAATATTTTGTGATAAATTATTCATCATAATATTAGTCTTAAATAGAAGTTCATTCCAATCATTTGGGTGATGGCGTTGTTTAAGTATTTCAGCAAACTTGGGAACTTTTGAAATAATTAAATCTGGGTCTAATTTATTTGTTACATTATGAATTATGATTCTATCAAAATTTAGCATTGTTCCCAAAGTAAAAATTGAATTTATTAAATTTGGGTGCTTTGTTGTCAAATATAATGCAACATAGCCCCCCATACTATAACCGAAAACATCTATACCTTGTAAATTATTCATAATAACGTATTCTTTAAGTTCATCAGCAAATCCTTCTATCGAAAATGAATTGGAAAATGATTTGCCACCATGCCCGCTAAAATTAAAGGAATATAATTCAAATTCTGGTAAATAAGTCTTTAATTCTGCAAATTGGCTTTCTGCACCAATTGCTCCGTGAAGTAACAAAAGTTTTTTCATAAAATTGCAATAAAATTAATATATAATTCGTTTCTTTGTTATATGAAGAATTATATAAAATATATTTTAATACTGTTGCTTAACGTTTCCATTTTGTGTGGTACTTTTGGTATTAATATTTTTACACACTTATGCGGTAAATCTGGTGTTTCAAACATTAGCTTATTTAATGCCCAGCAGTGCCAATGTGAGATTTCAGAAAATCAAACCACTACCTCAGAAGTACATTCTTGCTGTAATAATATTCAAAATCAATCTTCATCAAGTTCGATTAAATCTTTAAATTGCTGCGTGGATACATTTGAAACAAGAGCTATCAACGAATCATTTTTAGCAACAACCATCAATCATGTTATTAGTGAAGTTGCTCTAACTTTTCATTTATCAGAAAAAATTAATTTTCCGAATTATGACAATTATAATTATGAGCTTGAAATTAAAAGACTTAAACAAAAGTTAAGGTTTTTTAAAGACATTTCCCTCAGATTTTTTTACCTCCTTGAATATACAAATAGCGATGACAAACCCGAAGAAAAAGTTGCTTAATATATCTTAAGTTTCTTTTTTTTAATTTTAATATTTCGGCAGTTAGTTATGAAAATAATTATTATTTTTTTTATCAATTTGTTTGCAATCAACATGTTTGCAGAAAATATTACTGGCACTGTAATTGGCAATACTGATGATGAAAAATTACCTCTAAACAAGGCAACCGTTAGGTGGTTAGGCTCTGATAAGGGAACTTATACAGACATAAATGGTCATTTTACACTCGAAAAGTTAAAATCAACCGGCAAACTTATCATTTCCTATATTGGATATAAAAATGACACAATAAATGTTGATAAACAAATTAATGTACTTGTTGAGTTGCAAAGCAGTTTAATATTAGATGGGATTACCGTTACAGGAAAAGCAGATCAATTAAATATATCAAGTTCTGACATGGTAAATACTTTCAAGATAACTGGAAGTGGTCTAAGAAAAGCTGCCTGCTGCAATTTAGCAGAGTCATTCGTTACCAATGCGGCTGCAGATGTAGAGTATTCCGATGCCGTATCTGGTGCCCGACAAATAAGACTACTTGGTTTGGAGGGAATTTATACACAGCTACTAACTGAAAATATACCAAGTATGAGGGGTTTATCATCAATTTATGGATTAGGATTTATTCCTGGTCCATGGATGAGTTCTATTTCAATTTCTAAAGGTACCGCATCAGTAGTTAACGGATTTGAAGGTATTACAGGACAAATAAACGTGGAATTCAAAAAGCCTGAGGATGCTAATCCTTTATTCATGAATTTCTTTGGTGACCAGTTTGGTCGATTTGAAATTAATACTGATTATACAGAGCAGATTAACGACAAATTAAGCACAATGATATTAGCCCATGGTAACTTAAATCAATTTGGACACGATCAGAATGATGATACTTTTTCTGACCATCCTCTGATTTCTCAGATAAATTTATTTAATCGTTGGAAATATCATGGTGAATCTCATGAATCAGTTTCTGGTTTTCAATTTCTATATGAAGACAGGAAAGCTGGTCAGATAGATTTTCTGAACAATGCTAATGAAAAAGGATATGGAATCAATGTGCAAACAACCAGATTGCAGGGATTTACAAAGAATGGCTTTTTTGTAGGAACTGGTAATTCAAGTATTGGAACAATACTTTCTTTTACTTATCACAAGCAATCTTCAATATATGGGAAACGTGATTTTAATGCTAAACAATTATCCCTATATTCAAATGTATTTTATGATTTACCGTTTGGGAATATAAAATCTGACGAAATAAACACTTATCAATCATCTGAGGAAATTGAATCTGAAAATTATAATCAAAATATTAAATTCGGTGGTAGTTTTCAATATGATAATTATATTCAAAAATTCACTGCCTATGATTTGAATGTTGAAGAGTTAATCCCTGGTATATTCACAGAATATTCATTTTCTGGAATACAAAACCTGACTTTAACAGTGGGTGTTCGCGCAGACTGGCATAACGAATATGGATTATTTATTACTCCAAGAATCCATTCTAAGGTTTTAATCACCGATAATATCACTTGGCGAACCTCATTTGGCAAGGGTAGCCGTACTTCTTACCCACTGGCAGATTACTCATCGGTAATGGCAAGTTCTAGAAAAATCGTAATCTCCGAAAAATTAAATAGGGAAGAAGCTTATAATATTGGAACTTCACTTAATTCTGATTTTGTTCTATTTGATATACCATTTACTTTAAATGTCGATTTCTACCGTACTTGGTTTTCTAATCAAATTGTAGCTGATTATGATGTTGCCACAGACACCATAGTTTTTTCGAACTTGAAAGGGGATTCATATTCTAATAGCTTTCAAATTGATTTAATCTTGGAACCATTTGACTTTTTAACAGTGAATGCGGCCTATAGATACAATGATGTCAAGGTTACTTATCACGGAGAGTTATTGCAAAAGTCACTTCAAAGTCCCCACAAGTATTTCATGAATTTTGCTTTTGCAACAAAAAGAAATGATTGGCTAATTGATTTTACAATAAATTATAATGGCAAAGGCAGGTTACCAAATACTGATAGAAATCCTGATGCTTATAAACTTACAAATGAATTTGAAGGATATTTAACCTTACATGGGCAGATTACCCGCAAATTTAATGGGTGGGAGGTTTATCTGGGTGGTGAAAATTTAACTGATTATATGCAAAATAATCCTATCATTGCTTACAATGACCCGTTTGGTAATTACTTTGATAGCTCGATGATTTATGGACCTACAATGGGTAGAATTATTTATTTTGGTGTACGTATCTCTAATGATATTTATTAATTTATATAAGGTAAACTTTAATGAAAAAATTATTTGTGCCTCTAATGTTTATTTTAGCAATCAACATTTTGTTTGCTAATGATAATTTTAAAAAGGTTGAAATTAAAACTTCTGCAGTGTGCGAAATGTGCAAGGATAGAATTGAAAAGTCTTTAAAAGAAATCGATGGAGTTGTTTCGGCTGATTTAAATTTGACCAACAAGGTTGTAACCGTAGAATTCGATTTGACAAAAACCGATTCAGATAAGATAAAAGAAAAAATCTCTGAGACAGGTTACGATGCAGATGATTATAAAAAAAGTAAGAAAGCATTTAAAAAATTGCCTAAATGCTGCAAATCAGATACAAATCATTAATTACTGAACAACAAATTTATTGGTATAGCACAAGCAATATCTAACGCTTGTGCTTTTTTTTATGAATTTTATAAATAAGATTAAAATAGTCTTATTTTCAATTCGTTAATTTATCTGTATAAATTTACTTAATTCAAAGAATGTTAAAAATATCCAAAAAAGTAGAATATGGTATATTAGCTCTTCAATACATGGTTGAAAGCGATATTGAATTTTTATCTGTTAAGGATATTTCTGCAAATCTTGAATTATCCTATGAATTTTTATCTAAAGTAATGCAAAATTTAGCCAAGAAAGGTTTGATTATATCACAACAAGGTATTAAGGGTGGTTACAAGCTAATGATAGAGCCCGATAAATTGACTATTATGGATATTATACGGGCATTTAACGAAAAAATATCTTTAGTAGAATGTTTGGATAGAACCGATACTGATTGTAATCGAACCTCTAATTGTAGCATTAAAAAACCTATGCTGATTTTACAGGATAAAATCGAGAGTATTTTTTTCTCGACAAGTATTTCAGATTTAAGTTCAAATAAAAGAAAATTAGATTTTAAATTAAAATTAGAATTAATAAAATAAAAAGGATACAGAATGTCGCAGGAGACCAAAGAATCGGACGACTTGTTACTGGATCAACTTGCTAATTCAGAATATAAATGGGGTTTTTTCTCGGATATTGAACAAGAGTTCGCACCCAAAGGGCTTAATGAAGATATTGTTCGGTTTAT
This sequence comes from uncultured Hyphomicrobiales bacterium, assembly GCA_964449505.1. Taxonomy (GTDB): domain Bacteria; phylum Bacteroidota; class Ignavibacteria; order Kapaibacteriales; family UBA2268; genus JBDHXE01. The sequence continues at coordinate 13,965 of CAYUZZ010000015.1, forward strand.
CTCCCAGAAAAAGAATGAACCTCAGTTTATGTTAAATTGGAGATTAAAAGCATTTAGGCTGTGGCTTAAAATGAAAGAGCCTAAATGGGCTAAAGTAAAATTTCCTCCCATAAATTATCAGGATGCATTTTATTATGCGGCACCTGTCCAAAAAGCCCAGCCACAAAGTTTAGATGAAGTAGATTCTGAAATACTCAAAATATATGACAAATTGGGTATTTCACTTGGCGAGCAAAAGAAATTGCAAGGAATAGCCGTTGATGCAGTATTAGATAGTGTATCGGTTGCTACAACATTCAAAGATATTTTAGAAAAGGAAGGCGTTATCTTTAGACCGATAAGTGAGGCAGTTCAATCTCATCCCGAATTAGTAGAAAAATACCTGGGAAGTGTAGTGCCACACTCTGATAATTATTTTGCGGCTCTCAATTCTGCTGTATTTAGCGATGGTTCATTTGTTTATGTTCCTAAAGGTGTAAGATGCCCTATGGAGTTGTCAACTTATTTCAGAATAAATGCCGCTTCTACTGGTCAGTTTGAAAGGACATTAATAATTGCTGACGAGGGAAGTTACGTTAGTTATTTAGAGGGTTGCACAGCACCTATGCGTGACGAAAACCAATTACATGCAGCTGTAGTAGAATTAGTAGCACATAAAAATTCTGAAATCAAATATTCGACAGTTCAAAATTGGTACCCTGGGGACAAAGAAGGCAAAGGTGGAATTTATAATTTTGTTACAAAAAGGGGACTCTGTGAAGGTGATAATTCTAAAATATCATGGACTCAAGTAGAGACTGGTTCTTCTATTACTTGGAAATATCCAAGTTGCGTTTTGAAAGGTAATAATTCGGTAGGAGAGTTCTATTCGGTAGCCATGACCAATAATCACCAGCAAGCAGATACTGGAACAAAAATGATTCACCTTGGAAAGAACACAAAAAGCAGGATAGTTTCAAAGGGAATATCAGCTGGTTTATCCGATAACAGTTATCGTGGACTGGTCAAAGTAACAAAAAATGCTGATAACGCTATCAATTTTTCCCAATGCGATTCACTTTTATTGGGTGATAAATGTGGAGCTCACACATTCCCGTATTTAGAAATTCAAAATAGAACTGCTAATGTAGAGCATGAAGCAACCACTTCAAAAATATCAGAGGATATAATCTTTTATCTTAACCAAAGAGGAATTTCGACAGAGGATGCCGTTGCTTTGATTGTAAATGGAT
>CAYUZZ010000016.1:0-8180 GCA_964449505.1 uncultured Hyphomicrobiales bacterium
TTTGGTAGCAATGAAATTTCTAATCAATTCACCATACCCAGCACGCATCCATTTATTAGAAGTAATGAAATTTAAACCACCATTATCATTTAAAATATGATAACCTTTTTCAATAAATAAAGTATAAATATCTGTGGATTTGGAAAATGTAGTAAAATTAGAATTTCCATAAGCAGATTTTATCTCATCATTCAATGTGGAAATAGAAAAATACGGCGGATTGCCAATAACGACATCAAAACCGATAAAATCACCATTATCATTGAGAACTTCAGGAAATTCGAACCTCCACTCAAAAGCATTCCTGTAGATAGAATTGTTTTCGATTTCCTCTATCTCATGGGAGAGCTTGGTAATTTCGGCTTCGAGCTTCTTTTTCTTATCCTCACGAGCTTTGATTTCCTTATTGCTCTCTTCAAACATAGTGGTCTGAGTATTAAGGACATGAAGATCATCTACAAGCTTGGCAAGTCGGAGCTTTTTAGGGTCATTTTTCATGATTTCAGTACGGAAATTGCCCTTAATCGAATCTATAACGGTCTGCAATTCACGCTTGACTTCACGACTCTTCACATTTTTGTAATCGGCAACAAATCCACGATAAGCATCAATGCTATATTTGATGGTTTTGAGTGCCTTGCTCAAGTCAGCATCGAGCGGGAAACGACTAAGAAGGGAATTACCACACTTGATATTAATGTCAATGTTTGGAAGTGTTTCGAGCTGTAAATAATCTCCGTTCCTTGAAGATAACACACCACCAACCCTTGAAGACAACACACCCCCAGCCCCTCTCAAGAGGGGAGTTTCAGTTTGCTTTTCCCCTCTTGAGAGGGGATTAAGAGTCTTATTGTCCCCTCTTGAGAGGGGAGTTTCAGTTTGCTTTTCCCCTCTTGAGAGGGGATTAAGGGGTGTGTTGCTTTTGTTTTGTGTGTTGTCTTTGTTTTGTGTATTGTCTTTGTTTTGTGTGTTGCTTTTGTTTTGTGTATTATCTTTGTAATAAGCATTCTTAAGGAGTTCAATCCAAAGACGCAATCTGCAAATCTTAACGGAATTAGTATTAATATCCACCCCAAAAAGACAATTTTCTATGATATTCTGCTTTTCGTGGAATAAAGTCTTCTGCAAACGCTGAATCTCAGAGGATTTTGGTCTTCCATTCTGGATAGTATATTCAAAGAAATTGTGGTCGTAATCGGTAACAATAAGCTCATCATTGTCTATAGTGATTTCAAAATCACGTATGCGAGTGCCAGTATCATCAGCTAAAATACCGAGTTCGTACTTGATAGCAATAATTTCATTCAAAGCAGAAACAAGGAAATGACCACTACCAACCGCAGGGTCGCATAGCTTTAGGGAATTGATTATTTTGTTTAATTCAAGTATTTCATTAGGTTTATTATATTTTGAACAAAAGTTTTTGATTTCATCAAATGATTCAAAATTAAATTCACTTGAATATGACACACCCCCAGCCCCTCTCAAGAGGGGAGTTTCAGTTTGCTTGTCCCCTCTCAAGAGGGGAGTAAGGGTGATATTTTCCCCTCTTGAGAGGGGAGTAAGGGGTGTGTTGTCTTTTTTAGCATCTGCATTAACCTTATTTAATTCAAAATCAACCCCAGACCCTGAAGACAACAAATCGCCAGACCTTGAAGACAACACACCCCCAGCCCCTCTCAAGAGGGGAGTTTCAGTTTGCTTGTCCCCGCTTGAGAGGGGAGTAAGAGTCTTATTGTCCCCTCTTGAGAGGGGAGTAAGGGGTGTGTTGTCTTTTTTAGCATCTGCATTACCCTTATTTAATTCAAAATCATCGCCTGCCCTTGAAGACAACAAATCGCCAGACCTTGAAGACAACACACCCCCAACCCCTCTCAAGAGGGGAGTTTCAGTTTGCTTGTCCCCTCTCAAGAGGGGCGAATTTGGCAGGCATGTCTCAAAATATTCTTTAAACTTCTGAACCACAGCTAAACGAATAGATTGACGGCACATATACATAGTAATGAAGCCAGGAGTGAAAATAGAACCATCTTTATAACCATTGATTTTCTCAAAAACTTTACCAAGAACAGAAGCATTAATCAATGTTTTGCTGTCATCCTGAATTTCCTCAATTCCTTCACTTGAGAAATCATAAGCATCAAGGAATTTGAAGAGATAATCAAGTGTTTTGAGTTTGCTTTTCCTTGCTTTGTTGTCTTTAAGGATAGTTATATTAATTAAATCGAGTTCTTCATTGCCGGAGAGAGCATTTATTTTGAGTGTTTTGGCTTCCAATTCACTAATTTCGAATAGAGAACTATTGAGATAAGGAATTTTGGCAAATTTATTCCTCATATTTGGGCTTCTTGAAGGAATATCAACGGCTAAGACTTTATGAAATAGATCGAATAATCCATCGAAATCACCGATTCTATCGGAATTGAGGAATTTATAGTCCTTATCACCCTGATGATACGTAACTAACTGACCTTCGAGCAATTTCAGGAATAATATCCTATTTATCCACGTAAGACAAAGTTCTAAAGCTACATTGAAAACCTGTTCGCTTCTATTTTCACCATAATTAGTAATATCAGTGATATTATGAACTACATCTTCGGTAATAATTCCATCAATGGCGAGCTCTATCAATGAAGCTGGATTAGGATTATCCTTTTTTCGCCTTATAATGTTCTTAGTACCTTCTTTTACTTCTTCGAGCCCAATTATATGCAATAATTCTCTATAGAAGTTCTGATTGAGAGAATTGCTGTCATTGGCAAAAGGCATTTTGAGTAATTGCTCTGGGGATAGGATTTTGTATAATGCAATTAATTCCCGGTCATCATCATTTTGATTATTCCTTAGAATAGTTTCATATTTTCTAATATCGAAATATACGCATGGAAATTCAAACTCTTCTTTAGTTAGAATTTTCGAAATTTCCTCGTAGAAGAAAGGATTATCTTTTTTCTCATTTACTTTCAGTTCGTATAGTTTTTTTATGTCATTATTGCGGTAGATATGTTTATCAAAATAATTCGCATCGATGATAAACCACTCATTAATATTGGTAACAATAATATATTTGAGCTGATTATTGTTATATTTATTTCGTTCATCCAAGTAATATAAAATTATTTCATGTATTGCTTTTCGGTTGGGATTGGCTTCGGATATCATTTCACTAATATTGGAAGGTCGTTTAACTTCAATAATTACACCAACATCATCCGATAAATTTTTACCCAAATGTATCACCAAATCGATTTTATCTTTTGTATTGACATTATTTTTATCTTTGTAATATGTATCGAGCAAAAAATCCCGCAAGTTATTTTTGATATGCTCTTCGCTCTCATCTCTATTACTTTGTTCAATATTTTTAATTTTGTCAATCAATGAAATGATATTTAATTTAAACATCTCAATGTCATGTCGGAGAAGTCTTTGCTTTAGGTACGCTTTATTGAGCGATTTTTTGGGTTTAATAATTTCTAACTTTAACATTATAAAAACAAGAATGTTGAACAATAAAAAATCGTAAGTTTAATTGTATTAAATAATATTTAAAAAAATGTTTATTTGGAAATCATAAACTACGAACACCAAATTTAATGAAAATGTATAAAATTAAATATAATAATTTAGCAAATGCTAAATATTTTTAATTATTTTTAAATTCTATGTTCTCTAAAATTAGTAAATTTCATTAATTTAAATTTAAAAAAATAAAATGTATTCAAGATTAATATCAGCCTCACTAATTGGCATCAGTGCCTATCCCATTCAGATAGAAACACATCTTGACGCACAACTGCCTAGCTTTGTAATTGTTGGATTGCCAGATTCTTCTGTTAAGGAATCGCGTGAAAGGGTAAGTGCTGCCATCAAGAATTCGGATTATATTTTCCCAAATAAAAAAATTACTGTTAATTTGGCACCCGCAGACATCAGGAAGGAAGGCAGTGCATTCGATTTGCCAATTGCCTTGGGGATTTTGGCATCATCTCAGATTATTGATTATTTAAAATTAGAAAATGTAGTGTTTTTGGGAGAATTATCGTTAGAAGGCTTTCTCCGTCCAGTTAAGGGTGCTCTACCAATAGCTCTCGAAGCGAAAAATCAAGGATTTCAAAAATTGGTTTTGCCCATACAGAACGCCGAGGAAGCTGCAATGGTTGAGGGAATTGATATTATACCTGTGTCAAATTTGAAGGAAGTAGTTGATTATATAAACGAAGATATTGCAATAGAACCCCTAAAAGTAGATATAGAGAAGTATTTTGATACAGAAAAATTTGATGATTTATTTAATTTGAAAGATGTAAAAGGACAGGAAGGAGTTAAAAGGGCTCTGGAGGTTGCGGCAGCCGGCGGGCATAATTTGCTGATGATAGGTCCTCCGGGTTCGGGTAAAACTATGCTCGCTAAACGAATCACTACTATCCTTCCACCGCTTACTATAGAGGAAGCACTCGAAACAACCAAAATACATTCTGTATCGGGTTTTCTGCCCGAGCGAACTGCTTTGATAAGTGTACGCCCATTCAGATCGCCCCACCACACCATATCTGATGCAGCACTTGTGGGCGGTGGGATGAATAAAATAAGACCTGGGGAAATATCCCTTGCCCATCATGGCGTTCTTTTTCTTGACGAATTACCGGAATTTGCAAGAAATGTGTTGGAGGTGATGCGTCAACCACTCGAAGATAAGAAAATCATAATTTCGCGAACTAAAAGCACAATCGAATATCCAGCCAATTTTATGTTAATTTGCTCGATGAATCCTTGCCCATGTGGTAATTATGGTGACCCAACGAAAGAATGCACCTGTACTCCACAGAAAATTCAAAATTACTTAAGCAAAATATCGGGTCCTCTTTTGGATAGAATTGATATTCACTGCGAAGTACCGGCTGTTAAATATCAGGAACTATCGTCGAAGCGCGAGGGAGAGCCCTCGGAAAATATCAGGAAAAGAGTTATCAAGGCAAGGAAAATTCAGCAGGAAAGATTTGCTGGTACCAAAGTTTACAAAAATGCGGATATGGGTTCGCAAGACTTAAGGAATTATTGCGAGCTGGACATACCTTCGCAAGAGCTTCTGAAAATTGCCATGGAAAGATTAGGACTATCAGCTCGGGCTTACGACCGTATATTGAAAGTAGCCCGAACAATTGCAGATTTGGAGCCAAGCGAAAAGATTAAGTCGAGCCATATCAGCGAAGCTATTCAGTACAGAAGTCTCGACCGCGAGTATTGGAAATAATCTTGGGGGGGGTGCTAAATACTATTCATAAATTCTTTATGATTTAATCCTAAATTATGATTATTCAGATTTGAATTGAGTATTTAGTTGGGTGCAAATTGATTTGCAAAAAAAAAATTTAATTGATTTAGGATAAATCATTCATCAAATCACAATATAATTTACATATTATACTAATTGATAGGAGATTTAACCGACTTCATTTCTTTTATTTTTTTTGCGGAATATTCTCCAAATTATGAGGGCAACAATCAATATTACAACGGGGAAAATTATTTTACCATAGATTGACATATAGTGGTCTATTAATTGCCAATTATCCCCAAATTTAGCTCCAAAATATAGAATAATGGAATTCCATATAAGTGAACTGATGGTTGCATATAACATTGTATAAGTGAAGTTGATTTTCGAAATTCCAGCAAAAAATCCTATAATGGCACGAGTACCGCTGAGGAATCTATTTGCAATAATCACAAGGTACCCATAATTGCGGAACCATCCTTCAACTGTATCGAGAGATTCAGCCGAAATAAATTTAAATTTTCCAGTTTCAATAATTTTACGTTCAACGCCAAATCCAATCCAATACATAATTGCAAAACCTACGGAGCCACCAAGAGTGGAAGCAATTAGCATTGCAGGAAAACCTACAACACCAATGCCAATTAAGGAGCCTGCAAAAAGTAAAGCTGAATCGCCCGGTACAGGGGGGAATAAATTTTCTGCAAGTGAAATAAGGAATGCAAAAAGAATAACCCAATACCAAGGAACCGACATCAAGTAGTTAATAATAAATTCGAGCATTGTCTCTAAATATCTTGTTCTTTGTTAAGCAGATAGTCTAAATTAAGAATATTAATTAATTTGTCTTCGAGTTTGCCAATTGCACTGATATAGTCGCTTGTCCCATCTTTAGTTAACAACGGAGGAGGTTCTGTAAGAGAATCATTTAATCTTAATACTTCCCTAACACCATCTACAATTATACCCACAATAACACTCATATACTCGAGTATGATTATTCTTGTATTTTTGTCGTAGTCTATGTCGTGCAGATTTAGTTTTTTTCTCATATCAATAATAGGAATAACTTTACCACGCAGATTAATTACTCCCTTGATAAAGCTGGGAGTATTTGGAACGCGGGTGTATTCGTTAACTTTGATTATTTCGCGAATGGATTTAATTTCGAGAGCATAAATTTCGCCACCAATAATAAAACTAACTAGTTCGAGTACGGTATCGTGTAAAGTATCGCTTTTAATTTGCATATTCATATTTTAGCTCCATAAGAAATTACCATTTCAAAATATTAACTTCATCAACATATACTGTTTTTTTGGCACGAAATAGTGCTAAAACAATTGCAAGTCCAATAGCAGCCTCGGCAGCTGCGACGCTCATCACAAAGAAAACAAAAACCTGACCGGCAGAGTCACCAAAAAAAGAACTAAAAGATACAAGAGTTAGATTAACAGAATTGAGCATCAGCTCGATGCTCATAAAAATGATAATGGCATTCCGCCTTGTAAGTACGCCAATGGTTCCAATTGTAAATATTATGGCTGCGATAACAAGATAATATTCTAAAGGTATTGATTGCAACATGAGTTATTCCTATTCTTAGTTTAATTTTCTTTTAGCTAAAACAATGGCACCCACAATTGCTGCCGTCAGCAAGATGGCAATTGCTTCAACAGGAAAGAGAAAATTGGTGAATAATTCCTTTCCAAGTGATTGAACAGTACCGGCGCTGATCGACATTGCCGGGTCGAATTGCCTAACATTGAAATTAGCAATGAACATCGAAACCAGGACTAATGAAAATGTAACAGCCAAACCCACAGCAATATATTGCTTGGCTTGGAATTGATTTTTCGATTTCTCTTCGTCGCCAACATTTAGTAGCATTATCACGAAAATTACGAGCACCATTATTGCACCAGCATACACCAATATCTGCAGTACTGCCAGGAACTGAGCATTAAGTGTCAGGTAAAGTCCCGAAAGCATAAAGAAATGAACGACCAAAGCCATTGCCGAACGAACAGCATGGCGACTGGCAATTGTAAGAATTGCCGAAGCGATGGCAATGATTGCCAAAAACGAAAATAATATTACTGTCAATGTCACTTTTTTATCTAAAAGTTGTTATACACTACGAAATATCAAAAATAATGAAAAAAAGTCTATTCTTCAATTATATTTTTTAAAAATTCGACTTTTATTATTCCTTTTACAAGAAAAATGTTTTCCAATAATTCATTAATTATGCTTTTATTTTTGAGCCGCAATTTGAGAAGTTCAATAAATGTGGAGTCCTCGATTTTGGTGGTAATGCCCAAAAGGCTTATGTCTTTGGTGGCTAATATTGCAGCATTGATGCTTTCGAGAATTTGTGGACGTTCTTTGGCTGTAATTCTTATATTAGTCAATACTTTACCATCGACGAGTAGTTCAAGGCTATCATCATTTAAATTAACTACTTTCTCAGATTTTTTCTTCAAAATATTGTTGCTTTTTGAATCTAATTTTTCAACTGATTCGACACTATTTCGTACGCCCTCTTTTAGTTTATATTTAATAAATTCGAATGCTTTATTAATATCAAATTTAAAGGTAGCAAGTGCAACATAAAAGTCCTTTGAATTAGCGAATTTGAAGCTTTTTACTAAGGATTCCATATCTTCATCTTCTATTCTGATTTTAAATTCGAGGCATTTTTGAGCAAGAATTTCTATACCTTTGCTTTCCAATTCTTTTTCTTCTTCACGCAAATATTTATTTATATAAGCTTTAGCTTTGCTGGTAACCACGTACTTTAGCCAATCAGTTTTCGGTGTTTGGTTTTTTGATGTTAGAATTTCCACTTGGTCGCCACTTTGTAGCTTGTAATCGATAGGAGCAATCCGTGAATTAA
>CAYUZZ010000016.1:8190-15105 GCA_964449505.1 uncultured Hyphomicrobiales bacterium
TTTTGAACCTACATATCGATAACCAATTTCGGTATGAATATCGAAAGCAAAATCTAATGGTGTGGAATCTTTCGGTAAAGTTCTAAATTCATTTTTGGGGGTATAGACATAAATTTCGTCAAAGAAAAGGTTTTTCTTTACATTTTCAATTAACTCTTCGCTTGTGTTCAAACCCGCATTTTCGAATATTTCCCTAACAGCAGTTATCCAATCGTTTATTTGTTTACGTTCAAGGATTGAGTTAGGGTCAATTTTGCCAGATTTGTAACGGAAATGAGCAGCAAATCCATCTTCGGCAAATTCATGCATTTCTTTGGTTCGAATTTGCACTTCAACAATTTTTTTCCCCAATCCAACAACGGCAGTATGGATAGATTGATAACCGTTTCGTTTGGAGTTATTTATATAATCTTTGAATGTATCGGGAACGGGTTGAAAAATAGAGGCAACCAAACCATATACATAGAAACACAAGTTAGGGTCGTTAGTATCCAAAATCAAGCGGACTGCAAACAGGTCATAAAGTTCGTTGATGGATTTATTTCTTACTTTCATTTTATTATAAATGGAATAAAGATGCTTGGGACGTCCCTCTACATAGTATTTTACCTTCTGTTTTTTTAGGAGCTCGTCGTGGATAATTTTTTCTTCGATAGGAGCAATGAAATTCTTAATATATTCTTCTCTTTCCTCTCTGGTACTTTTAAGGGCAAGTTTAATTTCATCATATGCAGTTCTGTTTAATTGTCTGAAGGATAAATCTTCCAGCTCCCATTTTATATTTCTGAGCCCAAATCTATTGGCGAATGGTGCATAAATATCCAAAGTTTCTCTGGCTAATTTCAAGCGATTGTATTCTGGCAAATAATCAAGTGTACGCATATTATGAAGACGGTCTGCCAATTTTATCAGAATTATTCTAATGTCTTTGAAAAGCGATAAGAGTAATTTACGGTAATTGTCTATCTGTTGAATGTTGTCAATAGTTTTATTTTCGATGTGCCCGATTTTGTAAATTCCCTCTACAATGCCTGTAACATCATCTCCAAATTCAATTTGAATATCGTTTATAGTTAGTTTTTCTCCTTCATCAAGTACATCATGCAAAAGTGCTGAAATAATGGATACATCGTCTAAGGGAATCTCGTGTATCACAATTCTTGCAACCTCTAAAGGGTGAGTATAATAGGGCTTGCCTGATTTTCTAAGTTTATTTTCATGGGCATCCAGGCACAGCATAAACGCTTTTTTAATTTTTCCTTCGTCGTAATTTTTAAGATGTACTTTGCATTCTGCTAACAAAAATTGCAAATCCATTTGGGTATCTTTACCAATCACAAAGTCTTTTGGATTCTTTTTCCCTAAAAAATTATTTAATTTAAAATTGAACATATTCTAAAGTTTTTTATCGAGATAATATTTAAGCATAGCAGCCCAAGTTTTTGGTGAATGGTCCCATTCTTCGCCCCATATTTCCAAATTATTGTATATACCTTTGTTTGTTAAAATATTAGAAAATTCTATAGATTTATTGGGGAATTCGCCTTCGCCCGAACCAGAAGCAATATAAATATGCTTTCTGCTCATCAGATAAGAAAGCCAGTAATTATCGTTCAAATTGGGCAGATAATGTACCGGAGAATTAAAATAGCAGTTATCATCGAAATAGCCATCGGTGATTTCATTGATATTGAAGTAGCCACTTAGTGCAATAGTACCCAAGAAAATATCAGGGCGTCTAAAAAAAGAATTGGCAGCATGAAAGGCTCCATTGAAGGTACCGCACGTTATGATTGGTACTGCTCCTCCACTTTCGTTGTAGATTTGGGGTACTAATTCTTCCTCTATAAAATTGTTGTATTCGAAGTGTCGTTTGGAGCTGTCAAAACCTTGTTTGGACTTGTCGTACCAGCTTTCGTTGTCAGTGGTATCCGTAATGAATACTTTGCATCTTCCAATATTTATAACATGTTCGAGTGAGTTTACTATTGTAATAAAATCTTCATCATCAGTATTAATATTTCTGAATAGTAACAAAGTTAATCCGTAATGACCATAAGATTTCAGTTCCATTTCCTTATTTAAGAACTTGCTATTGATTAATATATTTTTCTTTTCCATAATTATGATGCCCCTTTTTTTTAGCAAACTTAATAAATAAATTATGAAAGTAAAAAAAGAATAATATTTATTTTGATTTTAATTGAATTAAGAAACAAAACTCAATTTAATTCTTTACAAATTCAAATCAATTAGTTAAATTAGCTATTTACATTCTGCAAATTTATAGAAATAAAAATGAGATCGGTTGGAATTTGTTTGGGAGCTTCGTCAGTATCGCTTGTTATTCTAAGTAAACAAGGTAACGACACTTACATTGAGAGGAGTTCCTACAAATTACACAACGGCAATCCCAAAGAAATTTTATCTTCTTTGTTGTCGGATATAGACGAGGAAAGCATACCAATAATTATTACAGGTCGCAAATTCCGAAATATAGTAAATTTTGATAATATATCTGAGCCCGAAGCCATTGAATTAAGTATGGATTATATTATTGCGAATTCGAGCAGACTAAAATCGCTTGCTTCTGACAGAATTAATTTATCTGCTAATTCAAATTCCATTATTGCAAAATCAATTATATCGAAATATCAATCCGAGTATAGCGAAAATTCGGAGCAGTATTACAAAGCGATTGCTTCGTTGGGTGGCGAAACATTTGTAGTTTATTCTTTGGATAAAACTGGTAAAATTATCGATATATTTTCTAAAAATCAATGTGCTTCTGGAACAGGAGAATTTTTTCTACAGCAAATCAAACGAATGGATTTAAGTATTGATGAAGCCATATCAATTTCGCATAATGCCGAGCCATTCAGGGTATCTGGGCGTTGTTCGGTATTTTGCAAGTCAGACTGCACTCATGCTCTAAATAAAGGCACCCCAAAGGACGAAGTAGCCGCAGGTCTTTCGCAGATGATAGCGGAAAAAATTGAAGATTTGCTTAATTTTGACAGAAATGATAAAATTTTACTAATAGGTGGAGTTACACAGAATATAACAGTAGTGAATTTTTTGAAGAAAAAGTATCCTAATGCAACAATTCCTGAAGAAGCAATTTATTTTGAAGCAATGGGTGCAGCAATCTATGGCTTGAAAAATGGAGGTAAATCAATCAAGGAAGTTCCGAATTATTTTAATGATTCAAAAAGTTCGTTTAAATTCCACAAACCATTAAAGGATTTTGCCCACCTGGTTAGTTTCAAAGAAATTCAAAAAAATATTCCAAAAGATAATCAAGATTGCATACTTGGTCTTGACGTTGGCTCTACTACAACCAAGGCGGTGCTGATCGGAGCCGATGACAGTAGTTTCCTTGCTTCGATATATTTATATACAAATGGTGACCCGATTGCTGCCGCAAGGAGTTGTTACAGCAGTATTTTAGAGCAGGTTGGCAGCAAGGTAAACATTATCGGAGTCGGCACAACAGGCTCAGGCAGGCAAATAACCGGAATACATGCACTAACCGATGGCGTTGTGAACGAGATTACTGCCCATGCAACTGCAGCTGTTTTTTTTGACCCTGAAGTAGATACTATTTACGAAATTGGTGGACAAGATGCAAAATACTCGTATATTGTAAACAAAGTTCCCGCAGACTATGCCATGAACGAGGCTTGCTCGGCTGGGACAGGCTCGTTTATAGAAGAATCTGCATGGGAATCCTTGGGAATAAAAGTTTCAGATATAGAGGGCATAGCTATGTTGGGGTTTGCTCCACCCAATTTTAGTGACCAGTGTGCAGCATTTATTTCATCAGATATTAAAACAGCTTTGCAAGAGAACATTTCAAAGGAAAATATCGTAGCTGGCTTGGTATATTCTGTTTGCCTAAATTATGTTAACAGAGTAAAAGGTAACCGTAAATCTGGTAACAAAATATTCATGCAGGGTGGTGTTTGCTACAACAAGGCGATACCCATAGCGATGGCAGCCCTTACAAATTCCGAAATTGTTGTACCACCCGAGCCCGGCTTGATGGGGGCTTATGGAGTAGCACTGGTAATAAAGGAAAGAATAGAAAACGGTTTGATGGAAAAAGGCGATTATTCACTCTTGGAGCTTGCAACAAGAGAAGTGAAATATCACAAACCCTTCATTTGCTATGGTGGCAAAGAGCAATGCGACAACAAGTGTTCCATTAATATAATTGAGGCAGCGGGAAAGAGATTTCCTTTTGGCGGTTCTTGTAACAAATATTATAATTTAAAACATTTAGCTAACCTGCCAGCAGATGAATATGATTATGTTAAGAAGAGGCAACTACTTACTTTTAAGGATTATTTCGAGAGTGAATGGCTGGAATCTGCCCCGGTAATAGGCATCAATCTATCTTTTCAGATTTATAATTTAATGCCGCTATTTTTTGCTTTTTTTAGGGAATTGGGTTTTAATGTTATTCTACCAGACCATTTTGATGAAGAAGGGCTTAACCATGAATTAAGTTCAATGTGCTATCCTGCACAGATTTCATTGGGTATGTTTCATAATCTGATTTCCAAAAATCCTGATTATTATTTTTTGCCATCGGTTTATGAGATGGAAACTGAAAAAGATGTTCACCAAAGACTTGATTTTAACTGCACTTGTGTATTTGTAAGCGGCGAACCACTGTTTCTTAAGCAATCTTTCAAGCATGAATTACTAACAAAGAAAGTAATCAATCCTTCTTTAAATTTCGGGAATGGATTCGATAATCAAATAGAGTCCTTTGTAGAAACAGCAGGCAAGTTGGGTGTAAAAGACAAAGGAGTAATAGAAAGGGCTTTCAATTTTTCTATAAATAAACAGCGTGAATACGAGGCAGAACTTTACAAATTAGGCGAGGAAGCCTTAAATAAAATTGATAAATTGGAAAATGTGTTTGGAATGGTGCTTTTTGGTAGGGCATATAACGCCTTTGCCGAAAACGCAAATAAAAGCATCCCCCAAAAATTTGCCTCTAAGGGAGTATATATTATTCCTTACGATATTATTGACCCTATTATTGCAAAAACGCGGGATAATATGTACTGGGAAAGTGGCAAAAAAATATTGCGGTGTGCAGAATTTGTTGCCGGTAAAAATAACCTTTACGCTACTTATATATCAAATTATTCTTGCGGACCAGATTCGATGATAATGACTTCGTTCCGGGAAGTAATGGGCGAAAAACCGTCGCTTACTCTTGAATTAGATGGGCATACTGCCGATGCAGGAATAAATACAAGGATAGAAGCGGCATTAGATATTATCAGCAATTTCACCAAAATACCAAAGATCGATATTGGTAATAAAGATGATTTTATTCTATCGCAAGTGGTATTTGACAAAAGTGACAGTTATTTTATAGATTCAGATGGCAATAAACTAAGCCTAAAGGACAAAAATGTAAAGTTATTGATACCTGCAATGGGTGAATTGAATGCTGAATTGTTCGCTGCAGCTCTTCGAAGTCTGGGCTATAACTGCGAGGCATTGCCACCCTCTAATTCCGAGATTGTGAAGTTAGGCAGAAGTGTTGCCACAGGTAAGGAATGCTTGCCAGTAATTCTGCTTGCCGGATCGTTATTAGATTATATCAATCGCAACAAAATTGACGGTGAACCGATAGCACTTTTCAATGTGCAGGGTGCAGGTAATTGCAGGTTGGGGCAATATCCGGTATTTCTCCGTCACGTCATTAAAAGTAAAAAACTCAGGAATGTGGCACAAGCAACATTGATGAACGAAGATGGCTTTGCCGGATTTGGCAATAATTTCGCCAAGCGGGGTATTCAGGCAATAATTCTCGGAGATGTGCTGGAGGACGTTAGGGCAGCAATACTTTCCAATTCAATTGACCCCATTGCAGGCGAAAAATTCTTTGATGAAGGGTTTGAAAAGTTGAAATTTGTGATGGCCAGCAATCCTGATGATATTTATTCTGCTCTTGAATTGTTTAGTGAAAATATAAAAAGTAATGTGCCAGTCAAAATCAATATAGATGATTCAAGGTATATTGCATTACTGGGAGAAATATATGTGCGGAGGGATTTGTATGCACACAAGTTTCTTAACAGGAAGTTTGCCGAAAAGGGTTTTGTACTTAAAATTGCCCATATTTCTGAATGGATTTATTATGTTGATTATCTGATAAAATATGCTTATCTCGAACCGGAAAGTTCTGTTAAAAAGAAGTTAGAAAGAGAAGTCAGGTCATATTTTATGAGAAGAACCGAGAAAAAAATAAAGAGAATAATCGAAAAAACTGGTTATTACAAATATTCACCTATTCATATAAAGCCTTTGTTAGACCACAGCAAGCATATAATACCATTGGAATTTAAGGGTGAGCCTGGACTAACTCTTGGCACAGCGCTTTACGAGGCATTTGATAAATATTGCGGGATAATAAATATTGGTCCATTTGGATGTATGCCTACTCGATTTACCGAAGCCGTTTCTATTCCTGAAATGAAGGTCGGCAACAAAATTGAAGCCATGCGAATAAAACAGCCAAGTTATCAATTGAACCACGTTTTTCAGAATGATACCAAAATCCCTTTTCTTACTTTGGAAGTTGATGGAAATCCATTCCCACAATTAATTGAAGCCAAATTGGAGGCATTTGCTCTTCAGGCAGCACGTTCTGCTGAATTGATGCGAAAAAATAAAGAGTTAGCATGAGAAAAAACTTTAATAGAACTTGTTTCCTTTGATATAAACCAATTTTAGCAAATCATTATTTTTATTAATATTACTATAAATGGAATTATCAATATAGAAGCTATAATAAATTCCAAATTGATATTCTTCTTTCTGCTCATAAATGAATCTCCATTCAATTTTTTTTCCACAATAGAAAATTTTTCTTTGAATACAAACTTT
>CAYUZZ010000017.1:0-14980 GCA_964449505.1 uncultured Hyphomicrobiales bacterium
CTCCAACACCGTCGCCAGCCAGGATACGGCCGTTTTCACAACCCTGCCTTCGTACTGCGCGCCATTCGCCAACGGCGGCAACACGGTTATGCGGCTACCTGAAAGGATTGTCCTAAAGGTTGAAAGTCAGCAACATCTTTGCGTTCCAGCTTGGCACGAATTTGCTCAAATCGTCTTACTGTTTCTTGCGGGTAAAGCCGTTCGCCACAGTGAAGACAGACCTCAGCCTGAACCTTAATGGTTGCTGTATGTAAGCCACCACGTAATAGTTTTTCAACTTCCTTAAGTGTTCAGGCAGGTTTGAAAGGTACTTATTCCATCACTAAATCCGGTGGAAATTATACAACAATCAAAGACGCAGTTAGTGCTTTGTATGAAAGAGGTGTAGATGGTCCAGTAACATTTTTATTAAGTGACCCTGAATATTTTGAAGGTGATTTGTTATCGAACACACCTGCAATAGATTTAACATCCAAAATTATTGGTTCGGGACCTACGGCACCTATATTATTTACTGTAAATCCTTTGGTTGCAACCAGGGCATCGGTACAAGTTAATTTACTTAGTGCTTCTGGTGTTGGTATTATGTTCGGACAAAATTACTTACCTGGAAATACCAACGCATCGGTTCTGAATGTTACTCCAGCAATGGTAAAAGATTATGCTAACACTAATGGATTTATTACTTTTGATGGTGGTGCAAAAAAATCATTAAAATTCACTATTGGTACAAATAGCAATTTTAGAAGTGTATTCTATATCGGAACTGGTTCAAGAAACATTGCTGTAAATAATTGTATAATCGAGGATGGAATTCTTCAATCACCAAGTTATTTATGCAGAATTCCAGGTTCAGTTTACAATTCAACATTTAATAAATTTGATTACGATGCCGACAATGGCGTATTAGAAACTTATTCTACTGGTGTGCTTGTAAGAAACTTTCCACCAAAAGATAAAGTTTTTGGTAATAACCCTTACGGTTTGGATACTTTAACAAATGATAATATTTCAGTTTCTGGAAATGAGATAAGTAAATTTGGCTATGGTATTGTATCCTTGGGTATTGGAGCATTGCTTGATTTTGGAAAAGTTGCATTTGTTAAATACTACAATAATTCAAATAAATTCAGCGATAATATTATTAATGGTGTATCAAGAGCTGGTATCTTTTTGGGCAATGAAAAAGGTAGTGAAGTGGTTGGTAATAGAATTTATAATGTGAATGGCGTATGCGGTGACGATGTTGCCGGCATAATTTTAGGTGGCGATTCACGATTAGATAAGTTTGGTTACAACAACATCTCCATACAAGTTTCTGGTAATGAAATCAGCAATGTCAAAGGTGTAAACAATTTATATGGAATTAAAGTTGAGCAATCAAATATAGTTTTCAATAATTTAGAAGAGACATACTCTTTCCCTGATGAAGATGAGAATATTAGATTGGTAAATAATGTTGTTTGGGGTTTTGAACCTGAATCAGCCGATGCAAATATTATTGGTTTAGCAATCTTAACAGAAAGAAAAAATAAAAATAATTGGTCTGCTTTAGAATTTGAACCCAAAGCATTAAATTATTATTCAAGGAATGATATTTTAAGCAATAACACACTATTCCTTTTGAATGATAATTTCTCAAATACAGGTGTTTCAGTAGCTGCTGCTCTTCTCAATACAAAGGGTGCAGAGGTTTTAAATAATGCTATTGGTATAGATGACCCACAGATTGATGTTAGTAGTCCAATGGCTTCTGCATTTTTCTATTATGGAATACATCCATCACAGGGCGGAATCTCAACAGATAGAAATGCTTATTGGATTCAAAATCCACAAGCTTCACTTTTCAGATTTATTGAAACAGACATTAAAGGTAGAATATTAGAATTTGGAAACAAACTTGAATTCTCTACTCTTGACCAATGGCAACAATGGACAAAACAGGATTGGAATTCTGTTTATGGCAATTTTGCCAAAGATTATGAAAAATCAGGTTTAGTACCATTCCAATACAGAGTTAAAACTAATCCCGCTCCACTTGGTTCAATCCTAAATAATAGAGGCATTGCAACAGATTTGAACAAATTTGATATCGATGGGAAATTAAGGGGCGAAGCAGGCGAAAAATTTGATATTGGTGCTGTTGAGTTTAAGGGAAGACTTAATTCAAGAGACCTCGAAGTTGTGGTAATTCCGAAACCAGGTGCTTATAAAGCTACTTCTCCAATGCCTTTTAGTGATGCGACCTATATTATGACTACAGCTCCTGTCGGTGTTAATTCAATTATTCGTAATAATGGACTTTTGGTATCATCAGCTGTTAATGCAAGTTTAAAAATCTATCGTGAAAATCCATCTGGTGTATTTGTTCAGGAAGGACCAACAATTTCAGGTCCAATCACAGACTTATTATTCTCAGAAGAATTAATGATTGATTTTAGAACTGATGACGGAATAAATCTCGGTGATAATTATGAATTCTTCCCAAAAGCTTATGGTGACTTACGTGGTCAAGGTTATACAGTACCTTCTCAATTCAAGGCAATGGAAGCAAATGTTACACCATTATATAGATTTGTAGTGGAAGTGCCAAATGACAATTATAACATAAACAACAAAGTAAGCAAAGATATAAGATTTTACATAAGAAAATCACCAATCAGATTACTTGTATCTGGTGCAGATATTGCAACTGATCCAATTGACGAATTTACTCCAGTGAATGTAATAGCTGGTAATTTGAACTTGGATTCACTCACCGAAGCATTCAAAAGATTAGGTTGGTATATTAATTTAGAATTAGAAGACCCAAGAACTGATATCGACATATTTGATAGAAAGAAATGGGAACCGCGTTCTGTTAATTATCCTATGTATCGTTCTTTATTCTGGGTAGATGGAGACGACGAAGTATTTACAGGTGGTGCATTCATCAAAAATAGATTGTCGAGATACGATAGAGACCATCTTACATACTTCTTGGAATCAGGTTCTATTATAGCTAAGAAAAACTTGGTGGTTTCAAGTCAGGAAATAGTACGTAACGAAGCTACAGAATTCCCTGACTGGATTACAAATATATTTAGCGCAAAGATGAAAACACCACTTACTCCACTTGGAATAGGTGTTCCTTACAATAATGAATATTTGAAAGGTATTATCTTAGGTCGCGAAAGAACATTTTTGGTAAAAAGAACAGGTTTTGAAGGTGATACTATGCCTTATCCAGGTACTTTCCTAATAAATAATCCTGGCGTTGGTAATTCAAGAACTGGAATGACTTATATGAATTATTTAGGCGATAATCCTTCTTTGAATATATACGTCCCCGAATCACAAAGAATAGCCTCCATAGTTACTCAATATTTCAGATATAACACTGTATTGACAGGAGTGGACTGGAGACATTTTGGTAATATTGATGATTATATTCGTGGAGTATTGGATTATTTGGAATACAATGACGGTTATGTTATTCCTGTTGATTTGATGAGCTTTGACGCAACTGTTGTTGGCAAGAGGGTTGAAATTAACTGGGAAACTGCATCTGAAATTAATTCTGAAAAATTTGTAGTTGAAAAAGCAATCTGGAATGATGCTGGTGCTTCTCAATTTAATGCTATCGAAACCATTCAGTCAGTTGGTAATTCAAATACAATAAGTAAATACGGTCCTGTTGTTGACAATCAGGTTGATTACAATAACAAGTATGTTTATAGACTAAAAATGTACGAGAGAAATGGTGAATTCAAATACAGTGACGAGAAAGTTGTTACCTTGATCGGCCTTAACGGTAAATTATCATTAGGTGATGTTACTCCTAATCCCGTAAATGGAATTGCTAAAATCGAAGTTAATACTGAAAAATCCTTAAATATAACATTAACTCTATTAGACCTCAACGGAAATATAGTAAATGAAATCTATAATGGATTAACCAATTCTGGATCGAATGTCTATGAATTAAATTCAGCTTCGATTGCCAATGGTACTTACACAATTGTATTAAACGCAGATGGAGTAATCCTTACTACAAAATTAAACGTAGTAAAATAATCCATTATTATTAAAAAAAAGGGGCTTTGAAGCCCCTTTTTTTATTAAACATAGATTAAACTATTTCACCAATTTTTTATATTTTATTTTTTTTGGAGTAGCATCACCAAGTCTCTTCTTTTTGTTATCTTCATATTCAGTGTAGGTTCCTTCAAAGAAATAAACCTTTGAATCTCCTTCGAAAGCCATGATATGAGTCGCAACACGATCCAAAAACCATCTATCATGAGATATGATTACTGCACATCCCGCAAAATCATCCAAAGCTTCTTCTAATGCTCGTAAGGTATTCACATCAATATCATTGGTAGGTTCGTCAAGCAGCAAAACGTTACCTTCCTTAAGTAGAGTAATTGCAAGGTGCAGCCGGTTTCTCTCACCTCCCGATAAAATTGCGCATTTCTTTTGTTGGTCGGAACCACTAAAATTAAATTTAGCGATATATGCACGTGAGTTAATGGTTTTATTACCTAAATACATAATATCTTCGCCACCAGAAATTTGTTCAAATACAGTTTTTTCGGGGTCAATATCAGAATGTTGCTGATCAACGTGAGCTAATTTTACAGTGTCCCCAATACTAAAAGTACCCGCATCAGTTTTTTCGAGTCCCATTATTAACTTAAATAACGTAGATTTACCAGCACCATTTGGTCCAATAATACCAACTATTGCATTAGGAGGCAGTGTAAAATTAAGGTTTTCAAACAAAATTTTGTCGCCAAATGCTTTTGCAACACCATCAGATTCGATTACTTTATTGCCTAATCTTGGTCCATTAGGAATAAACAATTCCAACTTTTCTTCCTTCTGCCTTACGTCCTCGTCTAATAATTTTTCATAAGATGAAAGCCTTGCCTTTGATTTAGCCTGTCTTGCTTTGGGAGACATTCTTACCCAGTCAAGTTCTCTTTCGAGTGTTTTCATTCTTTTTTCATTTTGCTTTCCTTCCTGCTCTAATCTCTTAGTTTTCTGTTCTAACCAAGACGAATAATTGCCTTTCCATGGAATACCTTCTCCACGGTCTAATTCAAGAATCCATTGAGCAACATTATCAAGAAAATATCTATCATGAGTGATAGCAATAACTGTACCCTTGTATTGATTTAGATGTTGTTCGAGCCATTCTACAGATTCTGCATCAAGGTGATTGGTAGGCTCGTCAAGTAACAATATATCAGGTTCCTGAAGTAATAATCTGCATAAGGCAACCCTGCGTTTTTCACCACCAGAGAGGACACTTATTAACGAATCTGGTTCTGGGCATCTTAGTGCATCCATTGCACGTTCCAATTTATTGTCAAGATTCCAGGCATCACAATGGTCAAGAATTTCTGTTAATTCACCTTGTCGGTCAATCACTTTCTGCATTTCATCATCATCCATTGGCTCAGAAAATCGAGCACTTAAATTATCGTATTCTTTCAGGAAATTTGCAACTTCAGAAACCCCTTGTTCCACAACCTCCTTTACAGTTAAAGAATCATCGAGAATTGGTTCCTGAGGTAAATATCCAACTGAGTACCCTGGTGAAAACACAACATCGCCATTATAAGATTGCTCTATTCCAGCGATGATTTTCATTAAAGTGGATTTACCCGAGCCATTCAAGCCAATTATGCCAATTTTTGCACCATAAAAGAAAGAAAGGTATATATCGCTCAGAATTTTACGATTTGGTGGTATTATTTTTGACACACCAATCATCGAAAAAATTATTTTATTATCATCTGCCATAAATTATTAGGATTTTAGTAATTGAATAAAGTGCAAAAATAATAAAAATATTGCAATTTAGTTTCAGTTAATAAAGAATTTAATAAAAAATATCAAATTATAAGATAAAGTATTTGGTAATTAATTTAAAATATATTATTTTGCAAAGCTAAAGTACATAATTTTAGAATAATTGTTGCATCATAAAGAATGATGTATTTGTCCAACTAAATAAAATAATTTTCTTTTGGAGAACTTTAATGTCTGAAAATGCAGAAAACATGGATTTATCAATAGATTCAAATCCACAACCCACAACAAATCCCTTGACCGGAATTGAAAATCAACCTAAAAGACGCTCTGTGGAAGCTTTAGCTGAATTGATAGAGCATGGCAACTTTACTTTCGATGTTGATGATAGTACCATCCGTCAGCTTTATGAATCTAAAATCCAAACAATCAAGGAAGATGAACTTGTAAAAGGTAGAATTGTAGAAATTACTAAAGATGAAGTTTTTGTTGATATTGGATTTAAATCCATGGGTGTTGTCCCCAAAGCTGAACTTTTAAATGCTGAAACTTACAAAATCGGTGATGAAGTTGATGTGTTTGTAGAAAAGATGGAAGATTCGAGCGGTAGATTGATATTATCAAGACGTAGAGCTGATTTTATGAGAATATGGGAAGATATTCTATCCTTATTCGACAAACAAGAATTGGTAAAAGTCAAAATTTTAAGAAGAATAAAAGGTGGAATGGTTGTTGACCTAATGGGAATTGAAGCATTCCTGCCAGGTTCACAAATTGATGTCCGTCCTGTTAGGGATTTTGATGCCTGGGTTAGCAAAACTATCGAAGTACGTGTTGTAAAAGTAAATCACCCTAGCGAAAATGTCGTAGTTTCACATAAAGTGCTTCTTGAAGAGGCACTATCCGAACAAAGAATGCAGATTATGTCCAAGTTAGAGAAAGGGCTGGTACTGGAAGGTATCGTAAAAGCTATTTCCGATTTTGGTGTGTTTGTAGATTTAGGTGGTGTAGATGGTTTGGTACACATTACCGACTTATCATGGGGAAGAGTTACTCATCCATCAGAGGTGGTATCACTTGATGAAACAGTTAAAGTGGTTGTTCTAGAATTTGATGAAGAAAAGAAGAGAATATCACTTGGAATGAAACAATTAACACCTCATCCATGGGATACTATTGGGGAAAAATATGAAAAAGGTACTAAGGTTACTGGCAAAGTAGTTAGCCTGACCGATTATGGTGCTTTTATTGAAATTGAAAAGGGTATTGAAGGCTTGATTCACATTAGCGAAATGTCGTGGACTCAACACGTTAAACATCCTTCACAAGTAGTTTCCATGGGACAGGTTGTAGATGCAATAGTTTTAAATATCGATAAAGATAACAAGAAATTAGCCCTTGGCATGAAGCAATTAGAGCCAGATCCTTGGGAAGATTTAATGAGAAAATATCCTATTGAATCGCGTCACACAGGTATTGTTAGGAACTTAACCAATTTTGGCGTATTTGTTGAATTAGAACCGGGTGTTGATGGATTAGTACATATTAGTGATTTGTCTTGGACTAAGAAAATTCGCCACCCAGGTGAATTTGTTAAAAAAGGTGAAAGATTAGAAGTTATTGTTATCAGTATCGATCCTGAACAACGTAGAATAGCCTTGGGACATAAACAAATCAATGATAATCCTTGGGATTTCTTTGAAACAAAATATGAGATTGGTCACGATACCGAAGCAAAAATTGAAAGAATTATCGAAAAAGGTGTTATTGTAGAACTGTTTGATGGGGTAGATGGTTTTGTGCCTGTATCTCAGCTCTCGTTTGCACCAGTGAAGGTTATCAGTGAGTATTTCAAAGTTGGCGATTCTTTACCTTTGAAAGTTGTTGAATTTGACAAAGAATCCAAAAAAATTGTTTTATCGGTTGTAGAAGCATTACGTAAAAAAGATGATGCCTTTGTAGCTGCATACAATGCTGCCCATCCAGTTCCTAATGCTGACAAAGCATCACCCGCTGATGTAACTTATGATAGCTCGCAAGCTGACTTCTTCAACGAGGAATATAATCCTGATTATAAAGCCATCAAGATGAAAAATGAAGAATTAAAAGCAATGGCATTGGGATTAGATATGGTGCCTGTAAGTAGTCATACCGACAATAAAGTAGAAGAAAAAGATGCTAATACAGATACTAATAATGAAAATACTCAAGAATAATTAATAACTTATTTTATATAATAAAGAGGCTTATCCAATGGAGAGCCTCTTTTTTTTGGGATAATTCTGACGGTACTTCCATTTTTATTTGAGAATTTGTTGGGATTTTTTGGCGAAGAATTGTACTACCCCAGAAACTAAAACAGCTATTAAATTTGTTAATATAATAGCTGCTTGTTGATAAATTAGTTGTAAATTCTATAAGATAATAATTGTCCTATTTAGCTAATAGAAACCATTTAATAATATCTTTAAATGTTGGTTTTTTGCCATACATCAGAATACCAACACGATAAATTTTGGCTGCAAACCAAAGACAAGCCAAGAATGTAATAAATAGTAAAACTACCGACAAAGCAATTTGCCAAATAGGAACTTCAGCAGCCGCAATTCTGGCAATCATCAGTATAGGACTAAAAAATGGAACTAAGGAGAGCACAGTGGACAATGTGCCATTTGGATCACTCATCACACTCGATATAAACAATATAGGAATAATAATTGGCAATGTAACAGGTAATTGTAACTGTGCGGCGTCCTGTTCTTGATCTACAGCCGAGCCTACTGCTGCAAATAAAGACGAGTAAATAAAATAACCGGCAAGGAAATAAAAGAGAAATGCCACAATTACCCAAGGAGAAATACTAAAGTTTTTCAACATACTTAACATTTCATTCTGTTCCGGCATTGGTTGCATAGCTTGCATTTGTTGAGCTGTGGCAACATTTTTGGCAATATCCTGTGGGCTAAGGTATTGTGACGCTATTGCTCCACCTACAGTAAACAATACTACAAGAATTATCAACCAAAACAAAACTTGTGTTAATCCAACTGCACCTATTCCCACAACTTTACCGAACATAATCTCAAATGGTTTAGCAGAAGAAGCGAGTACTTCAACTATTCTATTAGCTTTTTCCTCAATTACTCCCCTCATTACAAAAGCACCATAAGTAAACATTAGGGCATAAATTATAAAACCCATCATATATCCCATAATAGCTAAAACTTCTGAATAGTCTTGTTTAGCACCTTCCTCAGTAATTTTTTTAGTAGTAATATTAACACCCTTGTCAAGAATATTCATTAATTCAACACTGGCACCAATATCAGTAAGTTTTCTTTTTACTAAAATATCTTCACTATTATTTTCAAGCACATTAATAAAACCAAGTCCACCACCACCCCTGGTATAAACTGTAATCTCACCTGTAAGCAGAAAATTTTGTGGTATTGAAATATAACCATCAATTTTCTCGGTTAAAACATTGTTTTTCAGTACATCTTCACTCAAATCGGAAAGGTAAAATATAGAAGTGTCCCTGCTAACCAATTCAGCACCAATTTCACCGGATTTGTCTATCACTGCAAGTTTGAGGGCAGTTTTATTCTGTGACATAATTGTGACGGCAATTATAACCCCGTAAATCAACACAATTGCAAGGGGTGCAAGCAAAGTTCCAATAATAAAACCCTTTGAAGTTATCTTTGATAAATACTCATGTGATATGATTGTCCAAATTTTCGATTTAGATTTAGCCATTTTGCACCGCCTTCGTATTCATATTTTGTTTCCCTACTTCGCTGATAAAAATATCATTTAAACTTGGTTCTACCTTATTAAATTTTAAAATTTCAAGTTGGTCAACCAATAATTTCAATATGTCATTACCTGTCAAATGTTGGTCAATAATCTTAAATTCTGCGATTTTATCATCTAACTTCAGAATTTTTATTTGTTCCAGATTATTGAAAATCTCGGAATTACCATTAAATTCAATAGAAAATGAATCATTTCCAAACTTGCTTTTTACTTCCTTGACGCTACCTTTCAGCACAACTGCACCTTTGTTTATAAGCAAAATATCATCACACATTTCCTCAACCTGCGACATAACGTGTGTGGAAAGTATAATGGTTTTGCCTTCCTTTTTCATCTCGTGAATTATAGATTTAAGCATTTCAGTATTAATTGGGTCAAAGCCAGAAAATGGCTCATCTAAAATCATAAATTCAGGCTCGTGAAGAATTGTGCTTATAAATTGAACTTTTTGCTGCATACCTTTGGATAGTTCCTGTATTTTCTTGTTTTCCCAACCCTTTGCACCAAGCTTTTCCAGCCAATACATAGCTCTTGATTCTGCAGTTTTGGTATCTAATCCCTTTAACTTACCAAAATATTTGAGTTGCTCGATAACCTTTAATTTTTTGTAAAGACCACGTTCCTCAGGTAAATAGCCCATTAAATCCTGTGTATCCGAATCAACCAGTTTAGAATTCAGTGTAATTTTGCCACTATCAGGAATGATAATATTATTAATCATTCTGATGGTAGTAGTTTTGCCAGCACCGTTAGGTCCTAACAATCCAAAGATAATTCCCTTCGGAATATCAAAGCTAATATTATCAACTGCCTTGTATTCGCCAAATGTCTTTGAGATTGACTCAACTTTTAAATAACTCATAGCACTCCGTTAAAAATGATACAACATTTTACGATTTAAATCAATAATTGTTTCACTTTGATTATTTGCCTCTAAGAATAGACTAATTGAGATATTAGTAATCTTTATCATTGTAAAAGAAGAACAAAAAATCTAATAAAAAATGCAAATTATTAAATTTCAAATAATTTCAGCAATATACCAGCTTGCAGAGAAAGGAGTTCTTTAAATAATGGCGGAATATTTAAGTATTTGAATGTAACATTTAAAGATAAATTATCAATAATTTTAAAGTTATATCCCAAGGAAAACATCAGAGCATAATCCCATTCACTGCTTTGCGATATTTCGCCGAAGGCATTGATTTGAGAATTTATATATACCGGACCGTATCCTCCACTAACATCGAAATTAAACATCTTATAATTCACTATAAATAGTAAAGGTAGGCAGTTTAGTTTGTTGTCAATATCAGTTATTCCGAACTGCGTATTTACATTTTTTTCCTTGTAGTGAGAAATATTAAGATAAGCTAACTCGACACCTAAGCTAAAAGGATGTTTGGAACTTAACATAATTCTTGTACTTAGTGCTAAGCCTGTTCTGTCCATACGTTTAGCTACGCTGTCCATATCAGATGAATAACCAGCGTTTAAATATAATGCGAAGTAATATGAGCGTGAGGCAAATATAATTGAATCATTCTGTGAAAATGCCTTATTGCCCATTGATAAAATCAAGAGCAGTAAGGTTACCAGGAAACGAATTTCTTTTTTAATTATCATATTTTGTATAATAATAAAATGCAACAACTGATGGGTAGTTTGTAACTATACCATCGTAAAGCCCACTTTTAAGGTATTTATCAATGAATAATCCTTCATCTAATGTCCAGACAAAAAGCTGTTTATCATTCTTCCTGATTACCTCCGATTCATTTTTTAACAGTCCTATAGTCCACGACGGTCCAAATGCTATAGAATTAATATCTAATACCTTATCAACTGAAAGCTCGCAAATAGAATTAATATTTTTATAATTTTCAATAAGTTTAAACTGGCTAAAAACCTCATCACTTGGTATGCCAAGGCAAATTTGAACTTTCCGCCCAATATCATCAGCAATATTGGTATATTTATTTATAATTTCTACAGTGCCTTTTACAACAGATGAGGTTTTGCAATCTACCCAAACCAATTCAAGGCTGGTTTCGAAAACTACTGCTCGGAGTGCCTCATCTAAGGTGGGGATTTTTTCGCCATATTTTAGCATACCAAAAGTCTTGATTTGATTTAAAGTAAAATTGGAAGTAGAACCCACCAAAAATTCGCCTCTTATTAATCTTGTTGAAAAGAAACTATCATGATAAATAAATGGAATGTTGTCTTTAGAGTTTTGAACATCTATTTCGATAGAATTAGCCCCCAATAAATTTGAATATTTCATCAATTCGATGCTATTTTCTGAGTAGGGCAAATAGTCTGAATTTCTACCGCCGCCACGATGAGCAATTATCAACAAATGCTTAGAACTATTATTAATTGATTTGTTGAAAGTAAATGTAAATTTCTCCTCTTTTCCGTTAGGAGTAGAGGCAAATCCTACAAATGTAAAATTAGAATCCAATTTTCCATTCTTGAAATTTGATAGCAAGCTACTAAAAGGTATCTCAAATGTAAATTTGCCAGTATTTGTAGTAGCCGATAATCTCCAATATCCTTCAAATTTGAGTAATGAATCCTTTATTCCACCTTTAACAATAATATATGAACCATTGGCTTCACAGAAAAAAGACAAATAATTGGAACTTGCTTTGATGACGGCAATTTTCCCAAAGATGTTTTTTTCAGAAGTTATATTATATATGCCGTTAAATTGTTCCAAAATACTGTCCTCGATAGGAGAACTATCTTTTAGGAAATCTAAATTATCAAAATTAGGATAATTTAAAGTATTTTCCAATTCGCAAGAATTCATAAATACAATAGATAAAATTAAAAATAGGATTGCTTTCATAGTTTAATCCCAAATGTTAATTCAGGGTAAAGAATTAAATTATCAAAAGTTGAATATGATAGCCATGTAATATTGTGAAAAGTAGTGTAATTTAGTTTAAGCTCTAAACTGAAAACTGAATTATCCAGAAAATTTTGTTCGCTGATTATAGACACAGAATATCCTGTATAGCCATTGAAAGTTTTTCCAATTCTATTTTCACCAGCTACCGTAACCTGTGATTGATACATCAAATTAAATTTAATTGTCAAATATACATCTTTGAAATTATAAGCCACAACTACTCCGGGGAAAAAAGTCCAACCCCTTGAACCTAAATCAATTCCCTCAGAATTATAAAATCCGTACCACAAACCCAACTCTGTAAATGCTCCCAAATTAAAATTGTGATATTTATAATTCCACAAAATGCCAGTGCTTAAATTGTTAGAAAAGAGAATTGTAGAAAATTTTCCACTTAAGATTAAATTAAAAGGAAGGTCTAATCTTGCATTGTAATTTAAAATAGGAATCTGGCTAAATGCATCCTCAAAAACAGAGCGGGGAAGTATCACTATGCCAATTCCAATATTCTGAGTAAAGTCAAATTTGTGTTTACTTTCTGGGTAAAAAATATAATCGCCTTCCGACCACAATTTTTCTGTAGAAATTAAAATAAAAATAAAAATAAATATATATGATAAGTATTTCAAAATTTCATCAATAATTTTAGTTTAAAGTAATTAAAATATCCCAATTGAAACCTATCAATTATGAAAAAAAAATAAATTTATTTAAAAAAATATTAATAATATATTATTTTTTCTTAAATTGCTATCTGAAAAACAACGTATTATCAATTTATTTTATAGAGGTCTTTATGAACAACTTTTTTTTCTCAATTTTTGGCATCTTTTTATTTATAAACACATTTGTATCTTATGGTCAAGATATGGTAAGCAAGGAAGTCCAGAAAAGAAATATTATTCTCGAAGAGTTTACTGGAATTCATTGTGGTTACTGCCCTGATGGACATAGAATTGCTAACGAATTTGTAGAATCTAACCCTGGTAGAGTTTTCCTGATCAATATACATGCCGGGGGATATGCAAATCCTTCCAATGGTTCCGAAGTTGATTTGAGAACAGTCGAAGGGGCTGCCATTGATGGTGCTGCACAAGTATCAGGCTATCCAGCTGGGACTATTAATCGGTCAACTACTCCATGGGCTAAGGGCAGATACGAATGGGCTCCGATTGTTTCTTCAATTTTACAGCAAAATTCCCCAGTCAACGTTGCAGTCAAATCTTACGTTGATTTTGAAACCAGAGAAGTGGTTACAGAAGTGGAATATTATTATACAAGTACGGTTACTGGTCCTAATTATTTAACAGTAATGCTTACACAAGATAACGTTTTGGGAACTCAATCTGATTATGGGAATTATAACCCCGATAATTGGACCCCAACCAAAGAATACAGACACAATCATGTATTGAGACAAGCTTTAACATCAGGTGGACCTTTTGGTGAAAAAATCGATATTACTACAAAAGATTCTTACGAGAAGAGAATTTATAAAACTACACTTC
Organism: uncultured Hyphomicrobiales bacterium; assembly: GCA_964449505.1. Taxonomy (GTDB): domain Bacteria; phylum Bacteroidota; class Ignavibacteria; order Kapaibacteriales; family UBA2268; genus JBDHXE01. The sequence continues at coordinate 14,050 of CAYUZZ010000017.1, forward strand.
CCACAGATTACAAAAATACTAAATGCGTTTTATATAATTTAAATGTAGTTGCTTTCGTTTCACAGGGACAAAACAACATATATTCTGGTGCTGGAGCTAAAGTAGATTTTGACCAGGCTCTTTTGGTAGATTTGGAATTAAATGACAAAACCGAATATCCCAAAGGTTATTGTATCACTAAAATTAACCCTGTTACTGAAGTAATTAATCATTCTGGAACAGATATCAATGGATTTGATATTACCATGTTGCTACATGGCAACCCTAATACAAAGAAATTTACAGGTACTTTGGCAAAAGGCGAATCAACAACTATTGAATGGGGCGAGATACCTTTTACAGCAACTGGAGAATTTGAAGTTATTACATACGGCTTTAAAAATATAAATGGTGGTAATAGCCAGGATATGATTTGGGAAAATGATTTGTCACGTTTCTCCAGTTTTAGTTTCAAACAAAATGCATTTTCAGATTACTTAGCCGGATTTGATGGATACTTGCCACAAAATATGGCTTTAGACAAATCAAGGAATAGGTCATTTGATATGATTTCGAGTACTTCTACTAAATATGGAGCAAATAATACAACTGGTGCAATTAGATTTCCACTTCATTCTTCGTGGGGAGTTGCCGGTTTACCAGGTGATGTGCTCTTCGGAGAAGCTGATTTATCCAAATTATCTAAACCATCTTTAGATTATTATTATGCTTATTCTGATGATAATTTTGGTGGAACTAAACCAGAGATTAAAGCAAGTGTTTCAGAAGATTGCGGCGAAACATGGATAGAAGTAAGTTCGGTATTGTGCGATGAAACTGGAAAACCATCTGTGGCTGGAAATTGGTATGTTCCCAAAACTACTGATTATAAACTGATTCAAATCCCATTGACAGCCTTTGCTGGGAAAAGTGTTTTATTCAAAATGACAGG